>CAOKAG010000065.1 GCA_948466395.1 uncultured Mycoplasmatota bacterium | reverse complement strand
AAATGAAACGCCGATAATTTCAGAAATACCAATGACTCCAATTATAGAACAACCCATAGCAACAACTAACAATGAAAATGTTATTCCCTTTCCAGAGCCAATTATGTCAACAGATAGTAATATAAATAGTCAACCAAGTGTTAGTTCAGAAGTTGGAAATAGTGTTATAAATGAAACGCCGATAATTTCAGAAATACCAATGACTCCAATTATAGAACAACCCGTAGCAACAACTAACAATGAAAATGTTATTCCCTTTCCAGAGCCAATTATGCCAACAAATATAAATACAACAAGTCAAATAAATGTTAGTCCAGAAGTTGGAAGTAGTGTTATTACTGAAACACCAATAGCTCCAGTAACGATGCAAACTCAAAATGTAGAAGTAAGCACTACTTTAGAAGAAAATAAATCGATTGTAACCGATTCTTACTTAGGAAATGCTAATCAGATTATTGAAAATATGAAAAAATTGAGTCAAGAACATCAAGAAAAAATGAATGAATTAAATGACAAATATATTAAAACTTTAGAAGAAATGAAACAACAAATGGTAGGTCATTTAAAAGAAGCAAAAGATTATGGAGATATACTAAAAGGTAAATTTGAAGCACAAAATAATTTGAGTCAAGATGGACCTAGTTTGCAAAGAGCAGCTTAAGAATAAAACTTAAGCTTTTTTCATATAATTTTATAGTGATAATATGAAAGAATTATTAAAAAAATATTACAATGTTAATGAGAATATAATTGAAGAAAATTCCAAATGTACATTTATTAAAAATAATAAAAAGTACTTATTTATTCCGTTTGAAAGAACTGAAGAAGAATTTTCTGAGCTTTTTTCGTTAAATGAAGAATTAATCACCAAAAATATTCCTACAAGTTTATTCATATTAAATAAGCAAAATAATTACATTACAATAGAAGATAATCAAAAATACATTCTTTTAGAAATGCCATTAGAAAATCAAGAATACAATGTGTTAGATATGATGAAATTTCATAATCAATTAATCATTAGTAGTAAAAAAAGTATTTTATATCGTAACAAATGGGCTGAATTATGGAGTAAAAAAATTGATTACTTTGAATACCAAGTTAGAGAATTAGGAAGAGATAAACCAATTATTTTAAACAGTTTTAGCTATTATAGTGGATTGGCTGAAAATGCCATCAGTTATATAAATAATACTATCAAAAAACACCAGCCTACAGTAAGTGAAAGAATAACTTTACAAAGGAAAAGAATTAATTTTCCAAATTTAAGTTGTGATTATTTTAATTCATTAAACTATATTATTGATTTAGAAGTTCGAGACATTGCCTCTTATTTTAAATCCTTATTTTTTGAATCGAAAGAAAATTTAAAAATAGAAATGAACGCTTATTTTAAAAATAAAAAATTAAGCCTTTATGGTTATCAACTTTTATACGCTCGACTTCTATACCCATCTTTTTACTTTGATATATATGAAAACGTAATGGAAGGAAAAAAAGAAGAAAAAGAGCTGTTAAAAATTATCAATCAAGTGGAGGAGTATGAAATTTTTTTAAAAGAGATGTTTCTACTCTTACATAGTTTTGCCCCAATTGATCCAATAGAATGGTTAATAAAAGAGTCATAAATCTACGTTTATCACTCCTTCAATTTCTTCTACTTCACTTTGAAGCATATTTAAAATATAGTTTTTTAATGTAAAATCTTGTCCTAAACAATCAACACAATGGCCTTTTAATTTAACATAAACGTAATGATCTTCATATTTTACAAATTCAATATCGCCACCATCCATATTGAGAAAAGGTTTGAGTTCTTCTATAATAATTTTAATTTTTTCTTCCATTTATAATTCACCTAATAGCTATTATACACGAATTTAAAATAAAATGGTATAATACTCTAAAAGGAGGCATACATGATAAATATAAGAGAAGGGGATATAATCGAAGTAAAGGTAGTAGGAATGACTCATTACGGAATATTCGTAAATACTTTAGATAATCATAATGGTCTTATTCATATTTCTGAAATTTCAAATTATTTTGTAAAAAATATTTCAGACTTTGTATCCATTGATGAAAATATTTTAGTTGAAGTATTAGGGGTAGATGAAAACGATCGATTAAATTTATCAATAAAGAATATAAATTATAAATTGGTTCCAAGGTATGGAAAAATAAAAGATAATAAAAACGGTTTTAAACCGTTACAAATGAAATTACCCATTTGGATTAGAGAAAAATTGGATGAGATTAATTTAAAAAATAATCAATGAGTATCTAAAAGGATTTTTTCGATTTCCTTCCATCCTGTTTTATAATCTTTGCCAGCACGAAGAACACCTTTTTCTTTGAGTTCTTCATTACTAATTGATTTATTATGATAAGAAGGGAAGAGAATTTTTAATTCCACATCGTTATCAAGATTTGAAAGGCGGTCGTCAATTTGAATGTCTGCTTTAAAAAGATGTTTAGCACTAGTAAAAATAAAATGCTTAGGGTCAAGAAAAGGCAAGAATTCAATTAAGAAGTTATATTTATTTAAAAATTCTTTTCCTGAATTTTGAATATTAAAGGGATTAACGCAAGCCGAACAAATATAAATTTCATAAACTTCATTTAATTTTTTTATAGTATCGACCGCATTAGGTAAGATAACAGCATTTTGATACAAATTTTTAGTTTCTATGAAATGACGAAACGCTTCAAATCTATCTTTTGGAACAGCAGCTATATCTATATAATAATCTGTAAAATCATCAAGAATGTAATGCGTACCTAAAAATTCATTCACTGCTTCTAAATAGCCAGAAAAGCAAATAACTTCATCTACATCTAATAAAACTGTTTTTTTTGTATTCATACTATTTCACCTCTATAAAAAAACTCAGCTTTTAGACCGAGTTCAAATTCTTTTTGGTGCCCAAGGCCGGACTTGAACCGGCACGGGCTTTAACACCCGCAGGATTT
>CAOKAG010000064.1 GCA_948466395.1 uncultured Mycoplasmatota bacterium | reverse complement strand
TAGTATTACAAAAATCACATATAAATTCTATTTTCTTTTTTAGTTCTTCATCAAAATGTAATTCTTTTGTTTTTAATTTAATCATCTAAATCTATTCCTTTCTTTTCTTAAATGCAAAAAATCAACTTCTTTTGAAGTTGATACTATATGTTTAAATCTAACAAAAGTTAGAATAGATTGCTCAATGGTGCTGGAAACAAGATTCGAACTTGCGACCTACGCGTTACGAGGGCGTTGCTCTACCAACTGAGCTATTCCAGCATTTCATTTGCTATTCCTATTATATAAAAATTTTATCACCTTGTAAATTCTTTTTCAAAAATATCGTTATTCTCTCTTGTTGACACATAATTTTCAAACTTTTTTTTATACTATAGTTTAGGTGATTCTATGGCTAACATTCATAGTAGCATTCAATTTGCTTTAGTCAATATTCCTGTTTTATTAAATCCTATTATAAAAAATAATGATACTTCTTTTAATCAACTCCATAAAAAATGTGGAGAACGTATTCGTTATGTCAAGTATTGTCCTCATTGCAAAACAAAAATCAATGAACAAGATATTATAAAAGGCTATCCTTATGTTGAAGATGATTATATTACTTTTAAAAAAGAAGAACTTGATTTATTAAAACCTAAAAATGAAAAAGAAATTGAAATTATTTCTTTTGTTCCGTTAGAGAGTATTGACCCTATCTATTTTGAAAAAAGTTATGATATTAATCCTGAGGGAAAAGGAAAAGCCTATTATTTATTTTGTGAAGCTTTGAAAAAATGTAAATTAGTGGCTTTAGCTAAAACGGTTATTGGGAGTAAGTTTTATTATTGTATATTAAGATTTACCGAACAAAATATTGTTCTTACTACTTTATATTTTGAAGAGGAAATATATGTACAAAAAGATTCTAATGATTATAAAGTAAATCAAAAAGAGTTGGATTTAGCTATCCAATTAATTCGTTCTTTAAAAGGAAAGTTTGAACCAAACAAATACATTGATGAATATCAAGAAAATATAAAAAAAGCGATTGATGATAAAATGAAAGGTAAAGCCATAAAAAAAACAAAGAGTAAAAGTAAAAAACAAATTAATGATTTAATGGAAGCTTTAGAAAAGAGTTTAAAAAAGAAATGAATTTATGGAAAGATCGAAATTTTAAACCTATGTTATTGAAAACGAGAGAAAAACCTTTTCGTTCTAGCGATTATATTTTTGAGTTAAAGTTTGATGGTGTTCGTGCTTTAGTATTTGTCAGTCCAAATTCTTTAAGCATCCAAAGTCGAAATGGATGGGATTTAACGTTCTTATTTCCAGAACTAGAAAATTTAAAATCCTTGGTAAAAAAAAGAGTTATTTTTGATGGCGAACTTGTTTTGTTTGAAAATGGAAAACCTTCTTTTAAAGCTCTTCAAAAAAGGTTGCATTTAAAGAGTACAGAAAAAATCAAGTTAGAATCTTTTCAAAATCCTATCGTCTATGCGGTGTTTGATATTCTTTATGAAAACAAAGATTTAACGCACCTTCCTCTTTTTGAAAGGAAACAGTATTTGAATTGTTATTTTGATACCGATTTTTTTATTAAATGTAAAATAATAGATACAGAAGGTCTTATGTTATTTAAATGGGTTAAAAAAATGAATTTAGAAGGAATGGTAGCCAAGTTAAAAACAGGAAAATATTATATTAATCAAAGAACAAATGATTTTATTAAAATTAAAAATAGTCAAGTAGCTTCTTTTTATATTGGCGGTTATGAGATCAATAAAACAGGACTTTCTTTAGCCATTGGGGAGTTTTGTAATGATGCGTTTTATTATGTTGGGAAAGTCAATCTTCACAAAAGTCATTCT
This sequence comes from uncultured Mycoplasmatota bacterium, assembly GCA_948466395.1. GTDB lineage: Bacteria > Bacillota_I > Bacilli_A > RF39 > UBA660 > MGBC108787. The sequence continues at coordinate 1,818 of CAOKAG010000064.1, read as the reverse complement.
TTATATAAACAAGTTTTAAATTGTAAAAAAGACAAAAATTTTTTTATGAATTTTCAAGATAGACTTTTTTATATTAAACCTACTCTTACTTGCAAAGTGCGTTTTTTGGAAAGAACGAAAAACAATCGATTACGCCACCCTATTTTGGATTCTGATTTAGGAAAGGAATGAAGGTTATGTCTAATTTAAAAATGTATCATCAGAAAAGAGATTTTAAAAAAACGAAAGAACCAAAGGGAGCGGTCAAAAAAATAAAAAGCAAAAAGTTAAAATTTGTGATTCAACATCATTTGGCACGTAAAGATCACTATGATTTACGATTAGAATGGCATGGAGTCTATATCAGTTTTGCTGTTCCAAAAGGCCCCTCTTTTAATCCAAAGGATAAACGTTTAGCTATTAAAGTAGAAGATCATCCTCTTAGTTACGGCAATTTTGAAGGTACCATTCCCAAAGGCCAATATGGAGGGGGCACAGTTATGCTTTTTGATAAAGGATATTGGGAACCTTTTAAGGAAACTTCTCCAAATTTCGATGAAGGTCCGATTAAGTTTTTTTTAAAAGGCAAAAGATTGATGGGTGGCTGGTCTTTGATTCGCTTTAAAGAACAATGGTTGTTAATTAAAGAAAAAGATGAATTTGTAAGTGAGGTCCAGATGAGCGATTTTGACACCAGTATTAAAACAGGAAGAACCATGGATGAGATTGCAAATGGAGTTAAAAAGAAGAAAAAAGAAAAAATTGAAGTAACCAGTCCAGAGAAAATTATTTTTGAAAAAGAAAAAATAACTAAAGGAGCTATTTTTTCGTATTACCAACTTATTGCTAAAAGAATGCTTCCTTTTTTAGAGAATCGCCTGATTAGTACAGTGCGTTCTCCGAATGGATTAAAGAAAGAAAAGTTCTTTATGAAACATTTAAATAATTCAAGTCAAGGTCTGGGTAAGAAAATGGTTAAGAATAAAACAGAGGATAAAACCGATTATTATTATATAAAAAATGAGAATGGATTGTTATCTGAAGTCCAAATGAATAGCTATGAGTTTCATATTTGGGGTGCTTTACAAAATACAGTGAAAAAACCTGATTTCATTGTTTTTGATTTAGATCCCGATGAAGGGCTTTCTTTAAAAAAAGTAAGAGAAGGTGTTAAGGATTTAAAAGCATTTTTAGATCAATTAAAGTTAAAGTCTTATTTAAAAACAAGTGGTGGCAAGGGTTATCATATTTATGTTCCTTTACAAATGAGTTCGTGGGCAAAGTGTGAAAAAATTGCAAAAGATATTGCAGATTTAATGGTTAAGACCTACCCTGAGAAATATACAACGAATATGAGAAAAGAAAACCGAAAAAAGAAAATATTTATTGACTATTTTAGAAATAAGTTTGGAGCAACCAGTGTTGCCCCCTACTCTTTACGTTTAAAAGATAAGGCTTCTATTTCTTGCCCTATTTATTGGAAAGAACTTGATTTTATTTCACCTGATGGGATTACGATTAAAAATATAAAAACGAGACTTAAGAAAAAAGACCCTTGGGCTGATTTTTTTAAATTTTAGTTTTTTTTATTAAAAAGTCAAATTTCTTCAAAAATATAGTTGAAATCTTTTATTTTTATGGTATAATTTTAATTGTCATTTGAAGAAATGCGGATGTAGTTTAATGGTAGAGCTTCAGCCTTCCAAGCTGATAACGTGGGTTCGATTCCCATCATCCGCTCCAGAGAAGAATCTGCTCGAACTTTTATAAGTTTAGAGCATTAAGATAAATATCAATTCTAGAAATGGAATTGATTTTTTGTTGTGTAAAAGAAAGTGA
>CAOKAG010000063.1 GCA_948466395.1 uncultured Mycoplasmatota bacterium | reverse complement strand
CTCCAACGGGTAACGGAGTAGGATGTAAATATTGTTAAGAGGTGAATGAGAAAATAGATTGATAAATTAGAACTTATTATAATAAGAATCAGTATTAAAAAATTTCTTGTTAAAAATAAAATCTGACAAAATAAGTTCTTTTTTTTTTGTATACTTTTCTTAGGTGAGGCCATGAAGATTTATTTAGATTTAATTTTTCTTTTAAATTTTTATTTGGATTTTTTATTGTTAATGGTAACCAATCTTGTTCTTAAAAGGAATGCTTCCATCAAACGGCTCTTTCTAGGGACTTTGTCAGGGAGCTTAACGTTATTGGTTTTATTTTTTCCTGTTTCTTCCTTTTTTTTATTTTTGGCTAAAATTTTTATGGCTTTTGTGATGAATTTTGTGACTTTTGGTTTTCGTGATTTAAAATATTTATTAAATAATGTCAGTTATTTTTATATGATTAGTATTATTTTAGGAGGGTTTCTTTATTATTTAAATACAGAATTTCCTAGTCAAAATCAAATAATGGTTTGTTTTTTTATTTTAATTTCACCTGTTGTTTTATTTATTTACATTCGACAAGTAAAAAAATTTAAAAGCCTTTATCAACTGACTTATACGGTTTTAATTGCTTTAAAAAATGAAACGTTTACTTTAACGGGTTTTTTAGATACAGGAAATAAACTTGTTGATCCAATAACAAATAAACCCATTCTTTTAATTGAGAAAGGCATTATTGATGAGAGTCAAGAACGCTTTTATTATATTCCTTTTAATAGTTTAAATAATCATAATTTGGTGAAGTGTCTCAAACCTTTGTATGTGGTTATTAATGAAAAAAAATATAAAAATTATTTAATTGCTATAAGTGACAAAAAATTTCATTTAGATGGGGTACAATGCTTATTGAATAATTCATTATTGGAGGAATGATTATGTTTAAAAAATTGTTGTTATGGTTGAAAACAAAATATTCACAAGTTTTCTTTGTGGGCAGTACCGATAAGTTACCCCCACCACTTAGTAAGGAAGAAGAGCTTTCTTATTTAATACAGTTTCAAAATGGTGATTTAGGAGCTCGAGATAAGTTAATTGAACACAATTTAAGACTTGTCGTCTTCTTGGCTAAAAAATATGAAAGTTCGGGTTATGATATTGAAGATTTAGTGAGTATTGGTTCGATTGGTTTAATTAAAGGAATCAATACGTATAAAATTGATAAAAATATTAAACTCGCTACCTATGCTTCTCGTTGTATTGCTAATGAAATTTTAATGTTTTTACGTAAGAATAAAAGAAGAAAGACTGAAATCTCTTTTGAGGATGCACTTAATTACGATTCTGAAGGCAATGAACTTCACTTGGAAGACATTCTAGGAACGGATGAAGATATTGTGATTAAAGAATTTGAAAATGCCATGGATAAAAAAGTGCTTACGGAGGAAATTAATAAGTTAGATAAGCGTGATAAACAAATAATGATGTTAAGATATGGACTAAATAATACTTTAGAGTATACACAAAAAGAAGTGGCAGAAATGTTAGGGATTAGTCAGTCTTATATTTCTCGAATTGAAAAAAAAGTGATTAAAAATTTAAAAAACATTATTAAGACTTAAAGGTCTTTTTTCTTTTGTATAAAAATGATTCATTATTTCCATAATAAAAATGGAGGGTACTAAATGAATAAAGATGAATATCAAAAGTTGGTGGACCAGTTAACACCAAAGGAAAAAAAGGGAAAACATTTATTTTGGGCGTTTTTAGTTGGTGGTTTGATGGGTGTTTTGGCTGAGGCGATTGTTGTGATTTTAATGGAGTGTTTTGCGGTAGCGCGAACGGATGCGTATCAATATGCGTGTTTACTGATTATTTTATTTGCGTGTTTTTTAACAGCACTTGGTTTTTTTGATAATTGGGTGAGTAAAGCAAAAGCAGGACTTATTTTACCTACGACAGGTTTTGCTCATGCGATAATTAGTGCGGGTTTGGATTATAAGAAAGATGGTTTAATTACAGGGATTGGCTCTAATTTCTTTAAATTATCAGGAAGCGTTATTTTGTATGGCATTGTGAGTGCTTTTCTCTTTAGTGTGCTAGGAGTGATTATTTATGGCTAGTTTTAAGTTTACAGATGTTTATATTAAAGATGCTTTTTCAATAGCAGGCCCTTTAGAGAGTGAAGGTCAAATTCATAAATACGATTTAACGATCGACGATTATTATTACGGAGAAAAAAGTTTAATGGATGCGGAAATAAAAATGCAAAGAGTGGTTTTAGATAATCTTTTTCGACGCAATAAATTAAATGATAAGGATCATCTTTTGATTGGAGGCGATTTATCCAATCAGCTTACCGTGACTAATTTTAGTGCAAAAAATTTTAATGTTCCTTTTTTTGGGGTTTATAATGCTTGTGCTACGTTTTTAGAGAGTATGATTCTAGCCAGTCATTTTGTTGAGAGTAAGAAAATTAAAAATGCAACGATTATTACGAGTAGTCATAATTTAAATGCGGAGAGACAATTTCGTTTTCCTATTGAGTATGGGGCACCTAAACCTAATACGACGACGTTTACGGCAACGGGAGCGGTTGGAGCGGTTCTTTCGAATGTAAAAAGTTCTATTAAAGTGGAATCGGCAACCGTAGGGCGTGTTTTAGATTATGAACAAAAGGATGCTTCACAAATGGGAGCGGTTATGACACCCGCAGCGGCGGATGTGTTTATTACCCATTTAGCGGATTTAAAAAGAGATGCCCACTATTATGATGCTATATTAACAGGAGATTTAGGAAGTATAGGGGCTAAAATTTTTGAGGAGTATTTAAATGTGAATTATGATATTCATTTAAGTCATTATATGGATGCGGGATGTGAAATTTATGCTAAGAGTCAAGACGTGTATTCTGGTGCAAGCGGTCCTGTAACGTTGCCTTTGGTTTTATTTAATAAGATTTTAAAATGTGGCAAGTATAAAAAAATACTGGTGATTGCGACGGGTTCTTTACATTCTAAAGATACAACTAATCAAAAAAAGACGATACCTAGTATTGCTCATGCAGTGAGTTTGGAGGTGATGGAATGAATTTCTTAAATGCGTTTTTAGTTGCTGGAATCGCTTGTTTTATTGGACAATTGATTCTTGATAATACAAAACTAACTCCAGGTCATCTTACAAGTTTATTTACTGTCGTTGGGGCTTTTCTAGGCTTTATTGGTGTTTATGAAAAGTTAATTTCTTATGCTGGAGGAGGAGCAACGGTTCTTATTTCAAATTTTGGCTATTTACTTTATAAAGGCGCCATGATGGGATTTAAGGAACAAGGAATTATTGGTTTGTTTGGAGGAATGCTTGCAACAACTTCAGTGGCTCTTGTTAGTGTTGTTGTTTTCTCTTTCATTCTTATTTTAATTTTTAAACCTAAAGACTAATAGCTTCTGTTAGTTTTTTTTGACATTTTTTTTAGATTTTTTATGTTAAATTCTATTAGAATTGCTGAATTGTATGAATTAAATGAGTTGTGCCATCAGTTTTAATTTCGCATTGATAAATGATTTAATGTTATGTATAATTGAAATTAATGATAAGGTATGTATAGATACGATATATAAAAGTAGTTAGAAGGGAAGATAACTCATGTTTCTAGACTATAAAAAGAAGAATTTAGAAAGTTTTGATAAAAATAAAAAACGAAATCGAATGATTCTATTTTCTGTTCTAGGCATTGCATTGATAGTCGGAGTGATTACTCTTTTTAAAACGTTTGCTTTTTATACAGAAAAAGCGGAGTTTAATGTGATAAGAGGAAGAGTGCCTAATTTTGTTGCAAATGATTTTAGTTTAGCTATTCAAGTAAATGGACAAGCTGTAGAAGCGTTTCCTAGTGATCGAAAAGGTTATAAAGTTCAAATACAATGTGATCATGAAGCAATAGGAACATGGGATTATGAAGAGTGGGGTCCTAATATAAGAAATATGACTGGTAAAACAAAGTGTAGTGTTAACTTTGAGAGTATTTATAATATTTATGTCAATGGAGAAAAAGTCGAAGCGTTCCCAAGTCAAGGAAATTATGAAACCAGTATGACGTGTGATAAAGGAAGTGCAAGTTGGAATAAAGAAGAGTGGCAACCGAATGTGAGTGCTTTTGATCCTGAGATGAAATGTACAATAAGGTTCTCATCCCTTTATAATGAAGCGACATTAAATGGAAGTGATCCGAATTTAGGAGAGGAAATGATTCCTATCTTAATTGGAAATAATGGAAGTGTGACTTATGCCAATCCACAAAACGAGTGGTACAATTATGCCAATAAGAATTGGGCGAATGCGGTTATCTTGCTTGATGGTGCCAAGAATAAATATAAAGTCGGAGATACTATTAGTG
>CAOKAG010000062.1 GCA_948466395.1 uncultured Mycoplasmatota bacterium | reverse complement strand
TTTGGTAAACCTTTCTAGTTGGTTATTAGTTTCTAATAACCCCCCCCCCATTCGTCTTTTTAATTTTCTTCATTTTTGTTTTTCCTTTCTTAAGACTTTTCATAACCAAATAAAGTTTTTACCTTATTTGTAATTCAATTATATATTACTTACTCTTTTTTAACAAGAAAAAAATAGAAAACTCTATTTTTCTATTGTACCACTTGTCACAATATCAGTACTTGTTAGTGACGTTGCGATGGATAACAATTCTTCATTAGATAAGTCATTTCCTGCTAAATAATATTCTACATTGTTACTGGTCCAGTAAAGAGAATTTGATTGCAAAGCAGCAACTGAATCATTTAAAAGTAATGGATCACCATAAACTGGGATAATTTCAAAATCTTTACTAGAGGAAGCGATTTCTTCTACTAAAACAAAATTTTTATTACCACTATAGGTTAAAATGACTCTTTCACCTTTATCGGTATCTAAGACGTCTTTGCTTGTCAGATAGGTTTCACTTGGGATATACAGTGGATAAATTGCTTCGTCTAATGAACCTGTTTTTTCTTCTATTTTACAGCTTTCTTCATCACAATTATTAACTAAATCTTCTAAAACAAAGTCTTCTTTTTCTAATCCAGCTTTTAAATCTAATGATTTAACGTTAACCTTAATTTTTAAGGAATCATCGTTGTTATAAACTTCTACTCTTTGTAAATTTACTTCTTTGTCAAAATAAATTTTTTCATAGACCAGTTCACTATTGTTAGGATAATTGACTGATGTTTTAATGATGTAGCTGTTGTCATCTTCTTCTAAGCTACTGTTGTTGTCATTTTTAATATCTTGTAATAAAGATGCTAATAAATAGGATTGACTTGAATTGTTCGGCCACTCACTTTGAAATTTAAAACTTTTATTTAATTTAGGAGTGACAACATAAACCCCTTCTTCATTCTTTAAGATAATTTGTTCATGATTATTTGTTTGATTGACTAAACGTACTTTATAAAAGTCGTCTTTTAAGAAAGATGCTTCTACGGTATATAAAAATTTATCTTCATTATTTATTATTTCCATTGTTCCATTTAATTGATAAGATTTTGTTTTAGTGACTTTTGATTCAAAATCTTCTTTTACTTTACCAACATCTACTTTACCACAACCACATGTTGCTATTAGTAAAATTACCAATAATATACTAATTTTTTTCACTTAACCACTTTCCTTTTCTATTTAACTATATTTTTCTTTTATTAAAATATGAATAAGATTTAGAAAAACGTTCATAATAAGAATAAAGGTGAGTGATAAAAATGGAAAGCGTACAAAAAGTATGTTTAATATTTACAATTATTGGCGCTATAAACTGGGGATTAATCGGATTTTTCGATTTTAATCTTGTTGAAGCCTTATTTCAAGAAAATACGACTCTTTCAAGAATTGTTTATAGCTTAGTTGGAATATGTGGCTTGATTAATATAGGATTACTATTTGATCATATTACACACGATCCAGATAGAAAATAAACGTCATTTTGTGACGTTTATTTTATTATATAAGAGTGGGCGCCAACCAATCAAAAAAAGGAAGGTTGCGTAGAAGACCAAAAATAAGTAAAAGGATTATTAGAATATAATAAATCCATGAAGGAAGACTTATTTTTTTATTTGTTTTTTTATAATATATATAAGAAAAGAGTTTATAAATTAAATAAAGATTAAGAAGACAAAAAAGGAACGGATTGTAACGAAAAGCTTGATAAATTTTTAAATTTAGTAAGGAATGAAACATTCTCGTCACGCCACATCCTGGACAATGTAAACCTGTTATTTCATGGAATAAACAAGGAATAGAAATGGAAGCTAAGCGATTTAAAAAAAAATACCCAATGAGTATTAAAAGTATTCCAATACTCCTAGATATTATTTTTTTCTTATTAGTCTGCAAATTTGTTTAAGTCTGTTTGAATTAAACAGTAATTTACAATGGATAAACCAAAGATAGCTAATAATAGATAAAGAATAGAATTATCAGCAATATCTTTATTGTGGGTTTTTCCAGCAATTTCCATTTTTTTGCCCATTTTATAATTCCAGTAAATGAAATAAATACCACAAGTTACTAGCGTTAATAAAATCACTACTCCTCCAGTTGGTGTGTTTTCTCCACTTACTTTATTGGCATCGTTGTTCATACAAATCACCCAATATAATCCATAAAGACCACAAGTTACGATCGATAAAATAATGGATACCACAATTTCTCTTTTTTGTAGAATAGGTGTACCATTGTTGTTAGAACTTGAATTTCCATTTACGTTTGTACCACAATCAGAACAAACACTTTCATTTCCTGTTATTTCCTTTCCACAATTTTGACAAAATTTAGCCATAATAAAAACTCCTCACTTCCTAAAATAAATATACAACCCCCCCCACTTTGTCAATTTAAAATGATGAATTTTTAGATAATTTGTCAAAAAAAATACATTTCTGTTGAAACGTATTTTTTTATTGTTTTTCTGTTATTTTTATTTTTACTTTACTCGTGACAATGTAGCTGACTCTTGGATCGTCATTATCAATTTTCAAATCCACTTCATAATCTCCAACACTGTATCCAGATAGATCTACATAGGTTGAAATGTTTTCTTCGGTAATGTTATTTATGATGGATTCTACCCCTTTTACTTGAACAGCTATGGAGTTTTCTTCTGCTAAATTGACTTGAAGATTACTGTTCAAATTTTTACTTGAAATCACCGAAACGTTTAAAGTTTTTTGTTTTTCATCCGCAAAACTTACATTAATTTTAATGTTTTTTTCACTAACGTACCTAACACCATTTGGTTTTTGAACGGGTAAGTTAAATGATTTGGAATTGTTGTTGTTTCCTAATCCATCAATATCAATGGTAATCGGTACATAGCCAATGTTATCGATGACGCTTTTTTCTCCATAAATATCGACGGTAAAGTTTTCTTGTCCATTGATTGTAATGGCTTCAATGGCTTTACCTGTTACTAAGTTTCCACTTGTGAAGACTTTTAATGGAACAGTAGCTTTATAAGTATCTAGTTTTACTGTTGCGGAAACGGTACTTGGCACCATTTCTACCTCTTTTATTAAGTCTCCATTTGAATCGTAAGCAGCAAGAGGAATGTTATCGGTTTCAAAAGTTCCAGCTTCATTGTAATCTTTATTGCTTACATCAACCAATGCTTTTACAGCGGCAATACGATCTAGGTTGTCTTTTGAGCCTTTTACGACTACTTCGCTTTTGGAAAGCTCAACGTTCCCAACACTTAATTTTTCATTTAATTTTTCTTCATTTAATAATTGATAAGAAATAGATGACTTTTCACTTACTTTCTTTTTAATGGTTACGGTCACATAAGTTGGATCTAATTTGTAATTAATAGAATCTACAGATTGATTATAAGACAGTTTGACACGATATGGGGTATCACTCGGTTCATAATCACTTAAATCTAATACGACTTCATGGTCTTTTAGTTGCTTTGCTAAATAGATTGCACTTTTATTTCCTGTTAAAATAATATCTACATTTTCAACTAATCCTTCAACCACATAAGCTTCTTTATTATATAAAACGCTTACAGGTTGATTGGAGATAATTTCAGCTTCGTTTTGTACTAAATTAATGACTTGTTTATCTACTAAGAAAAACATCCCCACTGCAAATATTAAGGATAAGTAAAGTAATATATGGGGTCGGTTTAATATTTTTTCTATTCGATTGGAATTGTTTTTTAATTTATCTGAAATTATAAAGATGGTTCTACTAATTGGAGTAATTAATAATTTGTCTATTTTATGGTAAATTCCTTTAAAAAAGCGAACGATTAAGGCTTCTTTTTGTTTTTTTCTCTTAGTCATCCCCTTCATCTCCTTCTTCTTCATCTAAATCAGCTTCATAGAAAACTTCTGTTTTTGGTTTTAATTCTTCAATGAGTCTTAAACGAAATTCATCTAAGGATAGATTATAGTTTAAGTCGCCATCACAAGCGATACTGATTCGACCTGTTTCTTCTGATATAACTAACGCTAGGGCATCGCTTTCTTCAGCGATTCCCAAAGCCGCTCTATGTCTTGTTCCTAATTTTTTATTCATATTTGGATCCATACTGGTTTTGAAAACGCTTCCCGCACAAGTGATCCGATTTCCTTGAATAATGATTCCTCCATCGTGGAGAGGCGAGTTTGGAAAAAATAAATTACACAATAATTCATTTGAAACATCGGCATAAATTTTGGTGGCTGGTTCAATGTATTCTTGTAGCGAAATGTCACGTTCAATAACCATTAAGGCTCCAATACGATTTTTCTTTAAGTATTCGACTGCTTCCATAATTTCACAAACCATTTTCTCTCTTTCATCCACGGTTAAGGTCTTATGTCGACCTAATAACTGGGTACGACCAATGCTTTCTAAAACGCTACGAATTTCAGGTTGAAAAATAATGATGATGGCTAAGGGGCCCCATTCTAATATATACTCTAGTATGATTCCAACCGTAAACAAATTAAATATTTTGCTTATGATTTCAATACATAATACTAAAATAACGCCTTTAACGATTAAAATCATTTTTACATTATTACGAATATTTTTTAGAATGTAATAAAATAGTAACCAAACGATACAAATATCTAATATTTTCGTTGCTAACGACCATAAGGCTTGTAAAGACATTTTTCAACACTCCTTTTATACTATTCAAATTATAGCAAAGTTTTAAATGATTTTCTACTTAAATAAAAAAAAGACTCGTCCTATTTACATTTTACGAATCTTATTTCTTTTTTATGTTTTGCTCTATAAAGACCCAATTGCACTTGTTATCGATCCTACTACTATTTTATAGCCTATAAAAGCTCCTGTTAAAAAAAGTAGGGATAAGCATGTTAAGTGAAAATAGATTTTTGTATTTTTATTTTCGATTGGTATTAAATAGTTGATTAATTCTATTAAAATTAATAAAGAATAAATAAAACCAATTATGACTCCTGCTACTCCTAATTTTAGACTTATCATGCTTAAAAGGGTTGATACTAGTGTCGTAGATACAGCAACGGGAATAAAAGCGGTAATGGAGGCTCCCATAAGTTTAAAGAAATTGGTTTCTTTTTTTATGACTAAGCTTGCTAAATAGTAAACTCCAGCTATCGCTAGCATTACTAGGGCATAACTAATAGCACTTCCTCCTATTGTTTTTATAAAGTTAATATTTTTAATGTTTTCAACTACCCATTTAGTTCCTCCTAAAAGAGAAGTGACACGAACGGTGTTAATTATTGTACTGATTAACTTTAATGCTGTTAAAATAGCAACAACGATTCCTCCTAAAATAAACGTGTTTTTTTGGTCGCTAAACTCTTTTTCTGTTTTTTTGAATTCTTCAAATGGCTTTATAAAAGCTTGAAGTAGGTATTCAAAAAAGTTTAATTCATTTTTACTTTTCTTTTTTTCATTCTTCATACAACGGTACTCACTCTCTCACAATTAAATTAAGTATACTATACCATAAGTTGTAGTTTAAAGCAATTGATTATTCGGTTGGCGTAAATAATTCTTGTGCGATTAAAATAGAAGAGTGACAAAGAAGTAAAAATCGCACAGTGTAGGTT
>CAOKAG010000061.1 GCA_948466395.1 uncultured Mycoplasmatota bacterium | reverse complement strand
CCTTGTGATTCCTTATTAAAGCCCCGAAATCTTGTTACGGGGTAGTTTACAAATATGAAAATCATAATGATTTAAATCTAATAACTTGATTGCTAACTTATGAAAAGTCAGGCAATCTATTTTTTTATTACCTAACTTTTCTTGCAAGCTCTTTGTAGATTCATTCGTAAACGAAATACATAAAATCTCTTCGGGTTTTATTTTCTTCACTTCCATTAAATACTTTATTTTACCTATTAAAGTGAGCGTTTTTCCAGAACCCGCCCCCGCAACAATTAGAGAGTATTTTTTAGCGTTTAAAATAGAAGAACGTTGTTGTTCATCTAAAACGTAACCATTAATATTGTTAAAAATTTCGTTATTCATAAACAGGTATTATAAACTTCTTCTTTTACTTGTCAATAAGGAAATAATTATGTTTTAATAGAATTTAGTTGATAATGAATACAATTATCTTGCTATTTTAGAAATTGTGGAAGAAATAAAAATGCCCTTTAAAGAATTAACAGAAGAACAAATTGGTTATGATAAAGAGAAATATAAAAACTTTTTAGAATTTAAAAAAGAATTAAAAAATGATTTTAAAGAGCGATTTAAATATTTTAATGAAGGCAACTTTACTGAAAATTCAATGATATTAATAGAAAAATTGAAAATAGAAAGAATAAATTAACAATGATTTTACCAAATTTTCAAAACCAAAAATAATCTTTTATAAAATTAAAGAACAAATGAGGAAGAATACTTAGTCTCTTCCAATCCTTTGGAATCGAAGGTTTTTAATTATTACAGATAGAAAAAAAGAATAATATTAGAAGAGTAAAGAAAAACCTCTTTAAAGTATTTTTCTTTTTTTTAAAAGTAGTTTATAATAATACTTGAGAGTGATTTTATGTACAGAAAAACCTACGCTGTCATAGACAGTGAAAAATTAAAAAGGAATACCAAAGAAATAATAAAAAAATACAGCAAATACAACTATTACATTGCTGTTGTTAAAAACAATGCTTACCATCATGGGATAAAAATTGTGAATGACTTAATAGAAGCTGGAATCAATTATTTAGCCGTTTCTTCCTTAGAAGAAGCGTTAGACATTCGTAAAATAAATAATGAAATTCCCATTCTGGTCTTAGAACCCATTTCCCTTGAATTTATCGACGATTGTCAAATGAATGCGATTACGTTAATGATTGAAAACTTAGAAGAATTAAAAAAATTAAACGAAAAGAAATTAACTTACCCTCAAAAAGTGCATTTAAAAATTGATTCAGGTATGAATCGTCTTGGCTTCAAAGAAAGAACAGAAATAAAAGAAGCCGTAAAAATCATTGAAACAAATGAAAAAATCGTTTTAGAAGGCCTATTCACTCATTTTGCTACTAGTGGAAGAAACGATAGCTATTATGACCAACAATTAGCCACCTTTAAAGAATTAACAAAGGACATGCACTTAAAAGACATTCCCATTATCCACATTGACCGAAGTTTAACCTTTGTAAGCCATAAAAAACCAAGCTTTGTAACAGGCGTAAGATTAGGCATCGTTCTATTTGGATTCAATGGTTCAATTAAACCAACTAAAAACATCAAAGGAAAACTAAGTAACTTAAAAAGACAATTTGTATTGAAAAGAAACCATATAAGTGAAAGTATTTTAGAAAATCATCTAAAACTTGAAACCGCTTTTTCTCTTTACTCAACAGTCATGTCCATAAGAACCGTTAAAAAAGGCGAGATAGTAGGGTACAATGGCTTTTATAAAGCAAAAAAAGAAGAACGAGTGGCCACTTTACCGATTGGTTACGCGGATGGAGTCACAAAAGAATTTCAAAACGTTGCTATTAATGGTAAAAAATATAAAATTATAAACGATGCCATGGATATGTTATCCGTTTTAGTAGATGAATCTGTAAAAATAGATGATAAAGTAGAAATATTTGGAGAGACTATAAGTATAAAAGAAGTAACAACGAAATTAAACATAAACAGCTATCATTTATTTAACCTTATTAGTAATCGAGTACCAAGAATTCATAAAGATAAAGAAAAAGAAATAGAAATCAAATATTGAGGTGAGACCATGAACTTCGAAGTATTAATACTCGGCACCGATGCCAATGCCTATTATATGGCCAGATGTTGTTACGAAGCATACAAGAAAAAAGCTTATCTTATAGGTAAAGACCGCTTAGCTTTTACTAAATTTTCTAATATTTTACAGGTTAGCTATGAAGAAAAAATTTGGGAAAAAGAGACTTTTTTTGAAATCTTAGAAAACTTTGCCAAAGAGCATAAAGAATCTAAAATTGTCTTAATCAGTACCAATGAAACCTATACAGAATTTATTACGGGAAACAAAGAAAAATTAAGCAAACAGTATGTCTATAATTTTCCTGATTTAAAAATCATAAAAAGTCTAACCAATAAAGAAAATTTTTATAAAACGTATGAAAATGAAAATTTAGTTTTTCCTAAAACGATTTATTATGATTGTGCAAAACAAGATAAAAAACCAAATATGCCTTTTCCAATTGTTTTAAAACCAAGTAATGTCGTCGAATACAACCATTTAAAATTTGATGATAAACATAAAATTTATAAAATTGAAAATCAAGACGAGTTAGATAAAATAATCGAAAATATAAAAAAAGCAGGTTACAAAGATAAACTTATTCTTCAAGAATTTATTCCTGGGGATGATTCTTATCTTTTTGATTCTGTCGTGTATGTCAATCAAGAGGGAAAGGTAGAATTCCTTTCTTTTGCTCAAATCGGTCTTCAAGAAAGAACCAAATCGATGGTTGGAAACGCCGCTGTTTTAATAAATGGTTTTAACACAACCGATGGAAACGTAAAAAAACAAGCTAAAGAAATAAAAAAATTTATGGAGAACATTCATTACCAAGGCTTTGCTGAAGTCGATATGAAGTACGATGAAAGAGATAAGACATTTAAGGTCTTAGAAATCAATGCCCGTCAAGGAAGATGTAGTTATTACGTCAGTGCTCTAGGAAAAAATCTGGTAAAAGTTCTAGTCGATGATTGCCTTTACAATCTTAAGAATGAGTACGAATTTTTAGACCAAGAAGTTCTTTTATCTTTTGTGCCCAAAGGCATCATAAAAAAATATATAAAAAATAAAGAATTTAAGAAAAAAGCTTTGACCTTGTGGAAAAAAGTAGTCAAACCTATGGATGCCAAAGTAGACAAAAATTTTAAAAGATTTCTTATGTTAAGAAAAAGATGGTTGCATTACTATAAAGAATACAAAAACAGTTATTGGAGATGAAGATATGTGTGGAATAGTAGGTTTTATTGACCAAAAAAAAATCAGTGAAAAAAAAGAAATTATAAAAAAAATGGCCGACCGAATCCATCATCGTGGACCAGATGGAGAAGGGTATTTTACTGATAAATCCATTGCGTTAGGACATAAAAGATTAGCCATTCTAGATTTAAAAGGTGGAGAACAACCTATTTTTAATGAAGACAAAAGTAGGGTAATCATTTTTAATGGGGAAATCTATAATTATGAAGAATTAAAAGAAGACTTAGCGAAAAAAGGGCATAAATTTAAAACAAAAACCGATACCGAAGTCATTCTTCATGGTTACGAACAATACAAAGAAAAACTTTTTCCAAAGCTTAGAGGAATGTTTAGTTTTGTCATTTATGATAAAAAAACACAAGAACTAATTGGAGCAAGAGATCATTTTGGGATAAAACCTTTTTATTATTACAAGACGAAAGAGTGTTTTATGTTTGCATCAGAAATAAAAGCATTCTTAGACCATCCGGATTTTCAAAAAGAAGTTAATAAAAAAGCCTTAAAAATGTATTTAATCTTTCAATATTCCATTCATGAAGAAACCTTTTTCAAAAATGTGTATAAATTAAAGCCAGGTCATTATTTTAAATATAAAAATGGTAAAATGAAAATAGCAAACTATTTTGAAGTTGATTATTCAAAAACCAATAATACTTATGAAAACTATAAAAAAGAATTACAAGAAGTGTTAGAAGAATCAATAAATTATCATAAAACAACTAGTGATGTAGAAGTAGGCTCTTATTTATCAGGAGGCGTCGATTCATCCTATGTAGTAAGTATCGCCAAACCAAATAAAACCTTTTCAGTTGGATTTGATATGCCCGGTTTTGATGAAACGGAATATTCAAGTGAACTTTCAAAACGTTTAAATGTAAAAAATGAAAAGAAAAAAATAACCAGTGATGAATTCTTTAACATTCTTCCAAAAATTATGTATCATACCGATGAACCTCATGCTAATCTTTCTACTGTACCCTTGTATTTCTTAAGTGAATTAGCCAGTAAACAAGTGAAAGTTGTTTTATCAGGAGAAGGAAGCGATGAAATGTTTGCTGGATATAATGAATATTATGAGCCAGCACTTTTAAAAATCTATACGAAATTACCTTTATTTTTTAGAAAAAGTTTACGTAAGTTAGTTAGTCCTTTTCCGCATTTTCCAGGTCAAAATACGATTAAAATGTACGGCCAACCTTTTTATGAACGCTACATAGGACATGGTTCAATTCTGTCTGAAAAAGAAGCAAACGCTATGCTTATTCCAGAGCTTAGAGATAATGAAACCATTGGTGACATAATAAAGCCTTATTATGATCAAGTAAAAGATTGTGATGATATTACAAAAAAGATGTTTATTGATATGTATTTTTGGTTACCTCAAGACATATTGCTAAAAGCAGATAAAATGACCATGGCCAACTCAGTAGAACTTCGAGTACCTTTATTGGATAAAGAACTTTTTGACTACGCCAGAAAAATTCCAACCAAATATTTAATAAAAAATAAAGCAACTAAAAAAATATTTAGAGATATTGCGAATCTTTCTATTCCCGAAGATTGGGCAAATAGAAGAAAATTAGGTTTTCCTGTTCCATTTTCAAAATGGCTTAAAGAAGAAAAATACTATAATTTAGTAAAAGAATATTTTAATAAAGACTATGTTAAAGAATTTTTTGATAAAGAATATATCAATCATTTACTAAATGAACATTATACAGGGATAAAAAATAATGGAAGAAAGATTTACAATGTTTTTGTATTCTTAATTTGGTACGACGTGTATTTTCTTGAAAATGAAAAAGGATAAATTACTTATTTTTATCCTTTTGTTTTATATAATCTCTCATAGCTTGAATGGCCTCTTCTTCTTCTTTTTTATCTAAAATGGTTTTTAAATGAACCTCTTCAATTTTGATTTCTGAATTTTCACATTTTATATTAATAGGGTCATGAGTCGAAGATGAAACTTCTAAAAGGTCACCTTCTGCTAAAATAATTCGAACTCGATCTTTTTCTTCAAATATTTTCAATTTTTTCCTCTCTTTCTAGTTTAGAAAACATTTCATCTTCAAAAAAATTTTGAAAAGAAATTCCTAGTCCACCATCTATCCTTTTAATGGTATGTAATTTTGGATTTTTTGACTGACCATCGATTAAAACTTGTATAGGGCTTTGTCTTAGGTAACAAGGTTTAGATATTTTATTGATGGAAAGCTTTTTTTCTTTACCTATTTTTTTTGAATTTTCTGCAACAATTTCAGATAACTGCATAATAACCTCCTTTAAGCATCGTGGGACACTTTATAGACTCATTATAAAAAAAAGGGAAATGAGTTTTTGTCGAATAGAGTCGAAATAATTAAAATTCCCCTTAGAATTTTTTAAATTTTAATAAAATAGTTTAAAATTTTAATTTTGAAAGAATTAAATAGAAAGTTCCCAAATAAATAGGGAGCTTTTTATTAAGAAGT
>CAOKAG010000060.1 GCA_948466395.1 uncultured Mycoplasmatota bacterium | reverse complement strand
AAAAGCATTCAATAATTATTGAAAAGTTTTCTCTACTCGATTATTATGAATATGTCAAGGGAGCTTGCATAAAATAAAAAGGGAATATCTAGTTTTGAAGCGCTAGGTACTATTCCGTCAAAACAGTATTAGTACCGACTTAAACAGTTAGTACTATTTTTATTAGAATGATTAAAATCACTATAATAAGGAGTATTATGATGGTGCAAAGATATTTCTTTGACTTTCTCATAATGTCACCTCCTTCCACTTTATAAAGTAAAGGAGAATAGTACCTAAACTAACTAAATATTCCTATATAAATTAAACTAGATAATTAAGCCTATTACAATAGATTTGACTATTTCGCAAGTGCGCAATGCTTCGTGGTGTTTTTCATATCCTGTTTTTTTAAAATATAGAACTTGTTGACTTATTAAATAATTTTAAAAATTATAAAAAATAGGTTATAATATGAGATATAGGAGGAGGTTTTTATGAGTATAGAAATTAGTTCTGGAGATATAGATAAACATATTGAAAAGATTCTTTTGTTGCTGAAAAAACAAAATTATATTCCACAAACTATTGTATTAACCACACAAGAAAGAAAAAAATTAGATGAACTGTTATTTGAATATAATGAATATGGTGAAGAAAAATGTATTTATGGAATATACTATAATTTGGAAACACAAGAAGATGTTGATGCTCTTAATCAAAGAGTTTTTGAAAAAATGGATGATGAAACTCGTGCTATAATTTCTAAGTGTGGTGTGAGTCCTAACAAAGTATTTTCTATGTATGAAGGATATTGCGATATAGACAGATATCTTTTATCTTCAATGCAAGCTTATGGAATTGCTCAAGTTGGTGAATACACTATCGAAATTACTCGTGGTCATCCAATTGACAGACATTCTGCTGAAATAGAAAGATTTCATGAAGATTTTCAACAGAAAAAATTTAACAGATATAAAGATGGTGAAGCAACATTTAGAGTATCATGTGAAATAAACGGAGAAAAAAAACAGATTTATTATCATTCAGAGGGTATGCATTTTGGAGGGTATGTTAGCTTTATGGGACAACAAATTGGTGGTAATTTTGGTATCGAAGGGTCTCGTTTTTCACTTTTTTCTGGTATGATGAAAAAAGATGAGGGACGAGCTAATTGTATAAATATTCTTATGCCATTTTTTGAAAATTTTGAAAATTTGTTATTTCAAGAGATAGCAAATGGTTTTCCAAGCACTGTTGTTAATGATAACTGTGAAAAACCACAAACAATGAGCTTAATTTTTTACTTGTAAGTGCAAAACCTCATCAGTAAGTACACCAGATTGATAGGGGACTGAACTCTTCAAGTAACAATAGAAAACTTTGAGTGTCGGTAAAATTTAATGGGAAAAAGAAAAAGTGAAAATGTGTTATCCACAGATTCACTTTTTTGATACAAAAATAAGGAAAAACCTTCCAAAGTTTAGTAAATTTTATTGTTAGAAAATATTTTAACTAAACAAAAAATATGGAGGTGCTTCCCTTAGCTAATTTTACTATGGATTGCTATGAAACGAATAGATACCTCAGATCCAGGTGAGAAAGTGGTAAATGGGTATCATGTATGTGAAGCAGTAATATTAGGAAAAAATGAGAAACAACCAATTAGTGTATATAGTGAAATATATTCATGTAAGAGTGAAGGGTTTGTAAAAAAGAATCAATATACTATGGAAAGTATAGATACGGTAATAAATGTATTAAATAGAGGATACGATGAATGATAAGAGAAATTTTCTCTTTAAAGGGAAGAAGAAAAATGCCTATCAAGAAGCATTAAAGAGAAAAGGAAAAGTAAAAATGAAATCGTGGTTTGAGGCTAAAAAGTAGAAATATTGTATCACATACTAGAGTAACCTTACCAAGCAATAAAGGGATTATGAGTTAGTAATTTGTATATGGATTAAGTGAAGAAAGACCATTAATAGTACTAACTAATAGAAGCATACATAGTAAAGAAGATGTAATAAAGTTAGTAAGATTATATTTTTATAGATGGAGGGTAGAAGAATATTTTAGAAGTAAAAAGCAAGAATATGAATTTGAAAATATGAGAGTAAGAACATTAAAAGCGATGAACAATTTAAAATTAATATTAATGATTCATATGGGACAGTGAGATACTAAAATATGCGCATGCAGGTATCAAGGAATATCAAAAAATAGAGAAACGCGAAAAATATAAACAACTCTAGTTAAAACTTTAGATATTCTCTAACTTAATCATTGAAAAAAACATTTGAGATTCTATATTGATATGGATAAACATTGGAATTTTAGGAAAATTCTGAAAAATTTTAAAAAAATGTTAAAAGTCATTACAATCATATTTAAAATTCTTGTAAAAAGCCGAAACTCAAATAAAAAAAGATTTTATAAATTTTTAAAAATATGGTATATTAATTTCGTTAAATTTTCATAATTTTTTCATTTTATAATCAATTTTATAAAATAAAATTTTAAAAGAAAGGAGAATGTCTATGTATCAAATTATTTTTAAAAGAGAAGAGCAAAAATATCTTTTAAATAAGAAACAATATTCTTATTTAATGAAAGAATTAAAACCCTATCTTGAAAAAGATCGTTTTTTTGATAATACTATATGTAATGTCTATTTTGATACTGAAAAGGATGATTTAATTACGCATTCGTTAACTAAACCTATTTTTAAAATTAAATTGCGTTTAAGAAGTTATGGTGTTCCTAAAAAAAATGATTTGGTTTTTTTAGAAATTAAAGATAAATATAAAGGGATCGTTGGAAAAAGAAGAGTACAAATTAAATTAAAGGATTTTTATGATTTTTTAGAAAAAGAAGAGTATAAAGAATCTCAAATTATGAATGAAATTCGTTATTTTTTTCAATTTTATCATTTAATTCCCAAAATATTTATTGCTTATGATCGAAAAAGTTATTATAGTAAAGAGGATGCCAATTTTCGAATTACTTTTGATAGTAATATAAGAAGCAGAAGAGAGGATTTAAAATTAGAACTGGGAGATGCTGGAACTAAGTATTTTAAAGAAGAAACCTTTATTATGGAAGTTAAAACTTTAAATGCTTTACCTTTGTGGTTTGTTTCCATTTTGTCACGTTTAAAAATTTATCCAAGTTCTTTTTCAAAGTATGGAAGCATTTATGAAAAGGAGAGATGTAAAAATGCTTAATAGTATTTTATTTGAAGGAGCCAATCGTGTTGATTTGGTACGTATTTTGATGTGTATGGCTACAGCTGTATTTTTAGGTTTAATTATTGCGATTACTCATAAATATACTTCAAAAGGAAGTAAAAATTTTTTAATTACTGTTGCAATATTACCTGTACTGGTTCAAACTATTATTATTATGGTTAATGGAAATTTGGGAACAAGTGTGGCAATTATGGGAGCTTTTAGTTTGGTCCGTTTTCGTAGTTTACCAGGAAGTAGTAAAGAAATTTTAAGTGTTTTTTTAGCGATGACTATTGGTTTGGTTACAGGTATGGGACACATAGGCTTTGCTTTTTTAGTTACTTTTATTAGTTGTCTTTTTCTATTTTTGTTTTATAAAATCCGTTTATTTGATGAAAATAAGTATGAGAAATTATTACAAATTACTGTACCAGAGAATTTAGATTATTCTACCATGTTTGATGAGATTTTAGAAAAATATACAGCGTCTTATAAGTTAGTCAAAGTAAAAACAGTTAATATGGGAAGTTTGTTTGATTTGACTTTTCAAATTGTTTTAAAAAATTCGATTAATGAAAAAGAATTTGTTGATGAGTTAAGAGTAAAAAATGGCAATTTAAAAATTATGTTAACGCATCCTCTTGAAGGAAGTGAGTTATAAAATGAAGAATAAAGCTTTCTTTCTTTTTTTAGCCTTTTTTTGTATTTTTCTTATATTAGGAGGTCTCTTTTTTTTCTTTTTAAGAAAAGAAGCGGTTGAGGAGTCGTTGTCTTCTTTAAAACAAGTAAAATTAGATCTTAGTGATGAAAGTATCGCATGGGAGAATTATAAAACTTTTGAAGTTGAGTTAAAAGAGAATTTAGTCATTAATGAAGAGGGGATTTATCATTTAAAAGGGACTTTAATTGATGGGGGAATTACTATAAATACTAAGGGGTATGTTAAATTAATATTTGATGTTCTATTAAAAATAGTAAAGGTCCAGCTTTAATGATTTTAGATTCTAAAACAGTTGTACTAGAGTTAGTGGAAAATACGTCTAATTATTTAGAAGATGGCAAGAGCTATATTGATTTAGATGAAGAGGTTAAAGGCTGTATTTATAGTAAAAGTGATTTTGTTATTGAAGGCTTAGGAATGTTAGAAATAAAAGCAAATTATAAAGATGGTATTGTTAGTAAAGATGATTTAAAAATAAATAATGGTACGATTACTATTGAATCGAACGATGATGGGATAAGAGGAAAAGATTCGATTTATATTTTGAATGGCAATTTTATTATTAAGAGTCAAGGTGATAGCTTTAAGACGACTAATGATAGTCTTGATGAGAAAGGTTTTATTTATATAAAAAATGGCAATTTTACAATAGATAGTAATCAGGATGGCTTTAATGCAATAAAAAAATTAATTATTGAACAAGGTCAATTTCAAATTACAACTGGTGGAGGCAGTCTTACAAAGAATGAAAATGAAAAGCCATTTGAAGGCATGTTTTGGAATCCAAGTATGGATAATAAAAACAATTTATCTTCTATAAGTACTAAAGGATTGAAAGCTGGAACCGACTTAATACTTGAAAGTGGTCAGTTTAAAATTGATTCTTTTGATGATTCGATTCATTCTAATGGAACGATTATTATTTTAGGAGGAAAGTTTGAACTTTCTTCTTCTGATGATGGCATCCATGCGGATAGTGAAATTCAAATTAAAAATGGTAACATTGATATACAAAAAAGTTATGAAGGAATTGAATCTAGTCAAATTACGATTGATGGAGGAGTGATTACGGTTTTTTCAACTGATGATGGTATTAATGTTGCTGGAGGAAAAGATGGTTCTAGTTTAAATCGCCCTGGGGCTAATACGTTTAAACAGAATTCTAATGCTCGTTTGATTGTGAATAAGGGGACGGTTTATGTTCATGCTTCTGGTGATGGCATTGATGTCAATGGAAATGCTTATATAAATGGAGGAGACATCGTTGTTGAAGGACCTACTAATAATGGAAATGGAGCTTTGGATTACGATGGAGAGTTTGTTGTCACAGGAGGAAATTTGATGGCATTAGGCTCTAGTGGCATGGCTCAAGGCATTAGTTTAAATTCAAAACAATATGGTTTAATTGCCTATTTGAGTAAAATTTATCCAAAAGGAACCAACATTGCTATTTACGATTCTAATGATCAATTGATTGCAAAATTATCTTCGACTAAAGAATTTTCAAATCTTGTTTATTCAAGCGAAAAATTAAAAAAAGAGGGAGCTTATGTTTTAAAAATTAATGATGAAAAAATTGAATCTTTTACAATTCAATCTATTTTAACTCAACTTGGTGAGAAAAAAGGAAATAAAGAAAGTATAAAGAGAAGATAAAAATTTTTTTATTAGTTGACAAATTTCCGATTAGATGATAGGGTATTTCTGCTTAAAGGGGATTTAATTATGAATTATGGAGATTTTATTAAGCTAATTGAAAAAGCGAATTATTTTTATTTTACAGAATATGTATTGTTTAGTCAGCAATATAATAAAATTTTAGGTAGTACTTGTGGAATGATTCCAGAAAATTATCTTTCTTTTTTGGAGGAAAGGGTTATTGAGTTGACCTCTCATCCTGTTTATCCTTTGGAAATTATGAATCGATTTAAAACTTTTATTCATTTTTTGCTACTAAACATAAACGATTGTAAACTACCCCGTAACAAGATTTCGGGGCTTTAATAAGGAATCACAAGGT
>CAOKAG010000059.1 GCA_948466395.1 uncultured Mycoplasmatota bacterium | reverse complement strand
ATAAAACCAGTGCCGAAAAGAATGAAATGAGTCCAACCAAAGTCCAAATCAAACCGAATGTGACTTCATGGAGAGGTATAGCAACAGCGAATATGTTTAAAACGAGTTATAATTATAAAAGAAATCTAGATAGCCATATGATGAAAAATACCGAATGGGGAGCTATAGCTTACTTAACCCATTCTATCTATGGAAAATGTAATGGAACCACTTGTGAAGAAGTGTACATCAATAATAATAGTAATTATGTTACAGGTTGGTCAGGAACCAGTGTCAGTGCAAGTGGTTCAACTAGTGATGGTTATGCTTATAGTCATGCTAGTAGTGTCAAAGCGAGTAGTACAGGAAATGTTAGTGGTATCTATGATCTAAGTGGAGGTGCGTTTGAATATATAGCAGGAGTTAGAGGAAGTTTAACATCAAATTCAAGCGCTGGATTTACATCAAGTGATATAAGTACCTATAATAAAAAGTATTATGATATATATTCAACAAGTGTAGATAGTTCTAGTAATTATACCACAAGAATCTTAGGTGATGCTACCGCAGAAACAAAAGGCTGGAATAACGATTATGCGAGCTTTGCTCACTCTGGCTACCCATGGTTCTTTCGTGGGGGCAGTTATAGTAATACGTCTAACGTAGGCATCTTCCCGACTTTTTCAGTTGTAAATTATAAAAATGTCTATTTTTTATTGAAAATAGGCTTTTCTTTCACTCTGAAATATGGTATCATTATAATAGGTATATGATAATATAAGGTGTGGTTGTATGTATCTTGATTGTTTTAAAAATTGTGGAAAAGATTATTTGAGAATAGTTAATAATAAATATTCTAACAATAATGGTAAAGTAAAAATATCTAGGGTTACCATTAAAAATTTAGGATATTTATCTAATTATGATGATGGTAAACCTGATTTATTAAAAAGGTTAAGACAACAATTTAAAGATGGGACTTTGGTTGACTTAAATGAGCTTAATGTTTCTCTTGAAGAAAAGAATAAAAGAATGATTCCTATAGAAGATATAAATTTTAAATTAAATCCTAAAAATATCGGATACATATTTTTAAATCAAATTTATAATAACTTAGGTATTGACACATTTCTTAATAGAATAAAATCTGATTCAAAGATAGAATATGATTTAAATGGTTTAACTAAACTATTAGTATTTGAAAGAATACTTGATCCACAAAGTAAAAAGAAAACATTTGAAAATAGAAATAAATATTTATTTGATGTAGTTAATTCAGATGACATTAATCAAATATATAGAACATTAGATGTACTTTCTGAAAACTCTAAAAAAATACAAAACAGAATGAATACAAAAATTAAAAACTCATCTATAGGAAGAAAAACAAGTTTAACGTATTATGATGTGACAAATTACTTTTTCGAAACAATGTATGGTGATGATGATGTTTATGAATTAGATGAAAATAATGAGATAGTTAAAGATGAAAATAGTAATCCTGTTATAGTAAAAAAAGGATTTAGAAAAAAAGGTGTATCAAAAGAAAATAGTAAAGGTCCGATAGTTCAAATGGGACTATTTATAGATAATAATGGTATACCAGTATCACACAAACTATTTTCTGGTAATACACAAGATAAAACTACATTTAAAAATGTACTTGGAAAAGATGTAGATGAGATGGATTTAGGAAAAATAGTTGTAGTGGCAGATAATGGTATGAATACACAAGAAAATAAATATTTAATTGTAAATAAGGAAAATGGTTATATTGTATCTAAAAGTGTTAAAAAAAGTTGGTCTAAGCTTAGCGATTGGGCTTTAGAAGAGAAAGATTATACATATATAAAAAACAATTCCAATGAAGTTGTATTTAAATATAAATCAAGAATAAATGAAATCACATTAACATACAAAAATAAAGATGGTACAAAATCAACAAAAACAGTTAAAGAAAAAGAAATAATTTACTGGAGTAAAAAACATTACGAGAAAGAACTTAATCAGAACAAAAAATTTATTGAATATTTGGAAAGCTGTAAAGAAAATCCAGATAAGTTAAAAGATAAGCAAAGAAAATCACAAGAATTTATAAAAACTGTCGATGTTGATAAAGAAACTGGTGAAATAATACATCCAGAAAAAGTGATTGTATTTTTAGATAAAAAACTTGAAAAGTATAAAGAAACAATGGGATTTTATTCAATTGTTACATCAGAAGTAAATGAAGAAGATAAAGAAATTATAAACAGGTATCATGGGTTATCAAGAATAGAAGATTCATTTAGAATAATTAAAAGTGATTTAGAAGGAAGACCAATATATGTATGGACAGAAGAACATATAAAAGCTCATTTTCTAATATGTTTTATAGCCTTAACCATAATAAGAATAATACAATATAAAATATTAAAATATGAAAATAAATCTACAATAAATGTAGATGGTTGGGAACAAGGGATAACTGTTGAAAAAATAAAACAAGCATTAAATAATTTTAGAGCAGATCAAATTTATAATGATTATTATAAAATAACAGAGATTAATACTGAAATTGATAAAATATTAAAATCAAACAATGTTGATTTTAAATTTAAAAACTATACAATAAGTGAAATAAAAGAATTAAGAAAATTGGTAAATCATATGACTATGTAATTATACAATATAAAAATCACCGTAATGCCTTATAATAAAAGGAATACCGATGATTTTTTACTTAATCAACTGAAAAAGTCGGGTTATACCACAAGAATCTTAGGTGATGCTACCGCAGAAACAAAAGGCTGGAATAACGATTATGCGAGCTTTGCTCACTCTGGCTACCCATGGTTCTTTCGTGGGGGCAGTTATAGTAATACGTCTAACGTAGGCATCTTCAGCTTCAATGATAATACTGGTTCGGTCAACATTTACGTTACTTTCCGTGTGGTGCTGGCCTATTAGTTATAAAGAAAGAGAGCCAATTGGCTTTTTTTTATTATGTTATAAGTTTGACTATTTTTATTTTTTCTTTACATTTGATTTTAAAAGGTATATATTGATATAAATTTAATAAAGGTTTAGGTGAAAGATGAAAATAAAAAGTTTTAAGAAGATGAAAAATAATTGTTATAGAGTAGAGTTTGGAGCTTCTTGTGAAAGTATTATTTTATATGATGAAGTTATTTTAAAATATAATCTTTTAGTAAAAAAAGAATTTGATTCTAATTTTTTAAAAAAATTAATTTTAGAAAATAATTCATTAGAGTGTTATTATAAAGGGATTAATTATATAAGTTATAAAAGACGTTCTAAAAGAGAAGTAGAAGATTACTTAAAAAAGAGTGGTTTTTTGAAAGAGGAAATAAGTTTAAGTATAAAACGTTTAGAAGAAGAAGGCTTTATTGACGAAAAAGGTTATTTAGAAGCGTTTATTAATGATCAAATTCGTTTTAATAATCATGGTCCTTTAAAAATCATTCAAAAGCTTAAATTATTGGGTTTTCAAGAAAAGGAAATTAGAGCGTATTTAGATACGTTTTCCACTTCGATTTGGCGAGATAAAATTGTCTCTATTGTGGATAAGAAAATTAAAAGTAATCGTCATTTAGGAGGTCTTAAGTTAAAAGAGAAATTAATGTTTTTTTTAGTAAGTGAAGGTTTTAATAAAGAAGAAGTGAAAGCTGTTTTAGATGAAAAAATTCTTTCTTCTAACGAAACGATTTTAAAAAAAGAATTAGAAAAGTATTCTATAAAGTTAAGTCGTAAATATGCTGGGAGTACCTTAAAATATCAATTAAGGTTAAAACTTCTGACTCGAGGTTTCGAGAGTGAAGCGATTAATGAAGCATTAGATGAATTTTATTCATAAAAAAAGATATTTTTGATAATATCTTTTTATTCATTTGAACCCGAATTGGCTTTTTGTGCTTGAGTTAAAGCGTTTTGAATGTAGTTTGCGTATTGAGTTTTGATTTCACTGTCTATTATGTCAACATTGTAACTTTTACGCAATTCTTGCATGGCTTTTACAGACACAGTGGCATCTTCTTGCATTAATTTAGTTGCAAGTGTTTCGGTGATGGTATCTTTTACGTCTTCTAGTTTAGCTTTTTCTTTAGAATCTTCTCTTAGTATAACATGATATCCTAAACTTGTTGTAATGATTTCAGTTGAGAATTCACCATTTTTTAATTTAAAAGCGTTTTTTAAAATTTCATCGTAATTACTAGATAATGTTCCATTGTTGATGTATCCAAGTGAACCGCCATCGTTTTTAGTTGATTCATCTTCAGAATATTCTTTAGCCAGTTCTGTAAAGGTTTCTTTAACGTTTTTACTTTCTTTCAATTTTGCAATGATGGTATTTATTTTTTCTTTGGCTTCATTATCGCTTTTTGTTTTTTCTTCATCACTTGCGTCATCTTTAACGTTTTTAGTTACTAAAATATGACTAACTAAAACATCTCCATAGATATTTTTATCATAATAGTCATTGATTTCTTTATCACTAATTTGTTCTTTAGCGTAGTCTTCAATGGCTTCTTTTTTTAAGTAGTCTAAATAGACATAATTACGGAAGGCTTCAATGGTTGAATATGATGTTGAATACTGAATTACGGATAATAATTGATCTCCATAATATTCTTCATAAGATTTCATCGTTCCATCGGTGTATTCTTTAGCACTTTCTAGACGATCGTTGTATTTATCTTCTAATATTTTTTTATCAATTAAATTAATTAATGAATCTAATGCATAACTGTTTTTTAAATCATTGTATAATTCGTTGATACTAATGTTGTTTCCATCTTTAAAAGTAACTACAGCTTCCTCTCCATTACTTAAAGTAGGAATTTTTTTACCACAACTGCAAACCATTAAGGCACAAATTCCAAGCACAATTATTTTTTTCTTCATTCTATCCTCCTTAAACACTACATATTATAACGAATTATCAAAAAAAATACAAGAAGAACACGCACCACTTTCTTTATTAACCATACAATATAAATGAAAAGACAAATAAAGGAGGTATGAAATATGAGTCAATGTTGTGGAAATAATGGACTTGGTCCAGCAATTATCCTTGTGTTATTCATTTTATTAATTATTATCGTAGGGGCTTTCATTTAGTCTTTTAAATAAAGGTAAAGGAGGGAATAACTATGAATTGTTGTAAAAAGAACACTCCAGAAAAACCTTGTTGTAATAATAATGGTATAAATACTGCTTTTATTGTTATTGTATTATTTATTTTATTAGCCATTATATTCGCTGGTTTTGGTGGATATGGTTATTATTAAAAAAAGGGTTTCTAATCCTTTTTTTCTTGTATGAAATTTATAAGAGCGATCTTTAATATAAAATTAGAAATTGGTCAAGTTTTTGTCTACAAAAAAAAAACTTTGCATACATTAAATTAGAGGAGATGAGGAAGTGGCTAATTTTAAAGAGATTGTTACCAAAGCTATTATTGGTAAATCGAAAAAAAATAGTACCAATGAATTTAAGATAACTCCTGAACTAAAACCAGATACCATATTGGGTTGTTGGATTATTAATCATAAATTTAATGGTGTAAATAATAGCGGTCTTGTAAACATACTAGGTACGTATGATATTAATGTTTGGTATTCCTATGACAGTGATACTAAAACAGCAGTAACGACAAAGTCTGTTGATTATCAAGATAAAATGCCTGTACGTTTAAAAGATAATAGTATTCTTACAAATAATGAAGAAATTATTGTAAGGAGTTTAAAGCAACCATCTGTTTCAAATGTAACAATTAATGGTGATACGGTGGATTTAGTTATTGAAAAAGAACTTGGAGTTGAAGTTATTGGTGATACTAAAATAAAAGTTAGTATTGAAGATGATGAAGATGATTATGAAGAAATTAATGATGATGAGGTTATGAGTACTAATGATGAGGTAGCAATTGATGAAATCGATGAAGAATATTTAAAATAGTGTCAACCAAAATGTGTTGACACTATTTTTCTTTAATGGTATACTATCAGTAATTTAAGGAGGAAAAAATATGGCTGTTAAATTAAGATTAAAAAGAATGGGAGCAAAACAAAGACCTTTTTATCGTGTGGTCGCTGCTGATTCAAGATTTCCAAGAGATGGAAGATTTTTAGAAGTAGTCGGAACCTATAATCCAATTATGAAACCTGCTGAAATCAAAATTGATGAAGAGAAAGCTTTGTATTGGCTAAGTCAAGGAGCACAACCTACAGAAACCGTTAAAAATATTTTTTCAAAAGAAGGAATCATGAAAAAATTTGCTGAATCTAAAAAAGTAGGTAAATAATATGGATCTTGTTTCCTATACTGAATTTTTAGTAAAAAGTGTTGCTTCTCTTCCAGATATGATTTGTGTCAAAGAAATTGGAAGCGATGAGGAATGTGTTCAAATTGAAGTTTTAGTTAAAGAAAGCGACATGGGGGCAGTTATTGGTAAACATGGCAACACAGCAAAAGCAATACGGACTATGGTTCAGACTTATTCTTATTTGCATGGAGCTAAAAAAGTGAAGATTAATATCGAATCATTTTAAAAAAAATGATTTCAGACTGTTGACAAATAAGTTCAATAGTCTTTTTCTTTGATAAAAAATATAG
>CAOKAG010000058.1 GCA_948466395.1 uncultured Mycoplasmatota bacterium | reverse complement strand
TCCAATTTATATCTTTCTATCAAAAAGTACTTGACTTTTAATAGTTAGACTTTCTAATCTTTATCTTCTAAATTAACGTTTTCTTCACTGATTAAATCTGCAAAAATTATTTTAAACCTTTCAATTTCTTTTATCTTAGCGTCCTCATAAATATTTTTGGCATTACAAATTGCTTTATAAACATGTTTAATTCGAACTTCTTGTTCATTATCAAATAAAGCGTAACTAAAAGCATTGGCCAAAATAGTCAAACAAATATCAGGATACCTCGCTGCAACTTCATAAACCCTTTTATATTCATCCGTCATTGAAACAATAAAGCTCATAATTTTTTCTTTAATAAAATTCGTATAATTTAACTTCACGCCTATTTGATGTTCTAACTTAGGATACGTTCCCATTAAAATTTTAACAGTTGTAGGTTGATCCGCTTCCAAAACATCCACTTTCTGAAATCTTCTAAGAAAAGCTCGATCTCTTAAAATATATTGTTCGTACTCTTCTGTAGTCGTAGCGCCAATCATCTTAATTGCTCCACGGTCAAGACCTGATTTCAACATATTAGCAAAATCAATGCCTCCATTATTAGCAGTATTTTTATTAACTAAAACATGAGTCTCATCAATAAACAGAATAGTTTTATCACGATTTTCTAATTCTTTTACCAATAAATCAATTCGATTTTCAATATTTCCTTCACTAACACTAGATCCTAACAAACTAGTAATATTAATCTTAATCAGTTCCCAACCCTTTAAAGCATCTGGAACCAATCCTTTTTGAATACGATAAGCTAAACCTTCAACAATCGCCGTTTTACCTATACCAGGTTTTCCAACTAAAAGAGCACTTTTTTCAGGTGTCAATAAAGTCAAAATACACTGCTTAATTTCATCATCTCGAGCAATAGCTGGATCCGTAATAAATTCTTTTTCTGTAAAATTTTCGCCGTAACGTTTTAGCATACTTACTTTTTCTTCGTTCATATAACCCTCCTACCATTATTGTATCACAAAGAAAATAAGTTAAACAAAAACTTCTAATGAATTTATTGTAATTGACATAATTTGTTGCTACAATAGCAAACAAACGGAGGTTAAAAAATGAAAATAATCAAAGAACATAAAGGAAATTATGAACTATACGATTTAATTGAAAATTCAACTAAAGCACGACAATTTAGAGAAGAAAATGCTCAATCCTTAAAATTTTATCGACTTATTAATAGCAGTTTGAATAATAAAGGACTTTTTTCTCAAATTAAATCGGACTCAAAAAGAATTTATGAATTATCGCTTAATACAAATTTCAATGCCTACACCCTATCAGAATGTCCTGAATATGAAGATTCTTTAAGAATTAAAATTAAAAATCAACAAATAAACTTTATAGAACAATTTATACAAGAAAGCCTTTCTAAATATACGTTTATCGAGCAAAAAGCAAACAAGGATGATAATGAATTATATATCTTTTTAAATTCATATAATAATTATTTAGATGAAACTTTTTGTCTTAAATACTATGGGATGGAAAATGTCGTTCATTTACCAAATGAACTAGCTACTCAATACTTATTAGAGGAAGCCAACATTAAAGCAGGGCTTTATTTGAATAGAATAGCAAACAAAAAATTACAAAGCCAATTATTAAATACTTTTGATGTAGACTTAAGTTCAACCTTAACGCAAAAACAATACGAAGATTTAGTCAATTTAAAAATAATTGATGAAGAACAATTTACAAGAAATCGAAAGTTTAATGCACCCATTGCCAATTTAATTAACAAAAAAAGATGACTCAAAAGTCATTTTTTTAGTCATAATAGCAATGATTACCTCGACAATACTCTCTATAATGACGATTGTGGTCAAAATAGAAACAATCTTCATCACATTCATAATTATTAAAATAATCTTCATATTTTTTTTCATTTTCAAGCAATCGCTCTTTTGTTTTACTACTCATATACAATTTAATATCCACTTGATCAAAAGAGTGAGCGACAAACGTTTTGTTTTTTAAATTCTCAATAATTTCATCAAAAAATTCTTTGGAATAACGAATACCATTAATATAATACCTTATACGTAAAACATCAAAACTGTCATTTTTATCGATACTTGGATTCGCTTGAATAGTTAAATAACGGTCATTATAACTATAAACGACTTTAATCTCATCATCTAAAGAATCATCAATAATAATGTTTTGTGTATTATAAATATTAGAACTTAAAACCAATTGATCATTCATTTTAAAACGGTATTCTTCAGTCTTAAAGTTCTCTTTATCTTCACTATAGATAATTGTTGTATTAGCCACCTCAAGCGTACATACGCCTGCTCCAACGCCTAAAGTAATAAAACTAATTAAAGATAGAATTAATAACACACCTACTCGATTTTTTCGATCAAAAATAAAATTAAAGAGGAATAAAAAAGCTAAAATGCCTAAGGTAAATAAAGCAAACAATATAAGATAAATGCCAAAATAGAAAACCCCTCGAATAAGTAAATAAATCGATAAACCTATAGTAACAGACATTCCAACGATATAGCAAGCCACACCAAACAAGACAAATAATAAAATAAATTTTAAAAACAAAAGACAAACTTTAACTAAAGAATCCACAATGCTAAAACTTTTAACTTCTTGTCTTTTTTCTTTTATTGGTGGCTTTTTAGAAACCATTTTTTTCTCTTCTTTCATCTCTTCAATTGGCGCTTCTTTTTTTTCTTTTTGATTTTGTATAACACAAGTTGTTCTCTCCCCTAAATAACGACTTTCAAATATTTTCACAAAAAATAAGACAGCAAAAATAAGATACACTACATTTAAAATAAAACTCCAAATACTAGCAAAAACATGATAAATTGGATTGCTAAAAACACTTAAAAAACCTCTTCCTATACTTCCAATAATTTCAAAGGGAAGGCGACAAATAGCAATAACAATAAAGATACAAACAATTTCTAATATAAACTTGATAATCTCATTAAAACTTTTATCAGCAAACATAGAGACGATTTGATCAAAAATATGGATAAAACTATCTATTAAATTATTTATACTGCCATGATTTTCTCCATCCGTTTTTATTTTATAAGCACTTAACAATTCCTTAGCTAGTTCGTCAACATCTCCCATCGACTTGACAGCTTCTTCCTCCGTAAAACCCTTTTTTATTTTCTCTTCAATATAACCATCATATTCATTGATAATATCATCTATTTCACTACTTTCTAAAATAGATAACTTCTTACGTAAACGTTCCAAAAATTTTTCTTTACTCATTATTTACACTTCCTTTTATAAAATTATTTACACTCATTGCAAACTTTTCCCACTCTTTCTTTTGCTCTTTACATCTTTTTTTCCCTAAGGCGGTAATATGATAATACTTCCGTATTGGTCCTTCTTTCGATTCTTCTAAATACGTTTCAAAGTACCCTTCGTTTGTCAATCTTTTCAAAATCGGATAAATCGTTCCTTCATTCACATCTACAACTTCACTTACCGCTTCAACAAGTTCATACCCATATTTATCTTTTTTTTCAACAATCAACAAAACGACTAATTCCAATACCCCCTTTTTAAATTGAGTATTAATAGCCATCACCTCGCAAAATAATAGTACATCAAGTACTTGGTATTGTCAAGTACTAAATAAAAACAAATAATTTTGAGTACAAGTTCCATTCTGGATGGAAAATAGATCTTATTAACAATAACCCACAAAAAAAGAAGAAAAAGTTTCTTCTCTATTCAGTACGTAAAGCAATAACAGGATCTTTCTTGCTGGCAATTCGAGCTGGTATCGCTCCTCCAATTAAAGTTAAAATTAAACTAACTACAATTAAAATAAGTGCATGAATTGGATTTAGAACGGCTACATTCTTTAAATCTGTTAAACTATAAAGTAATTGATTAACAGGTATTAACAAAAGCTCTGTAATAATAATGCCCAGTAACCCTGATGACATGCCTATAATAAACGTTTCAGCATTAAATACTCTTGAAATATCTTTCTTTCTTGCCCCTAAACTTCTTAAAA
This sequence comes from uncultured Mycoplasmatota bacterium, assembly GCA_948466395.1. Taxonomy (GTDB): domain Bacteria; phylum Bacillota_I; class Bacilli_A; order RF39; family UBA660; genus MGBC108787. The sequence goes on along the minus strand of CAOKAG010000058.1, from coordinate 2,978 downwards.
TTCCAATTTCTTTTGTTCTTTCTAAAACCGAAATATACATAATAATTCCAATCATAATAGAAGAAACAACCAAACTAATGGCACTAAAAGCAATTAAAACAATCGTAATGGCATCCATAATGCTTCCAGACAAAGAAGAAATCATATCGGCTTGATCTGTATAAACAACTTGATCTTCTACGGTTTTTCCTTCATTATATTGATCCAACTTTTTAAGTAACTCTTCTTTAGAATTAAAATCTTTAGGGAAAACTTGAATCATATAAGGAACCGCTTCATCTCCTAAATAAGCCAGCATTTGTTTCTTCGCTTCTTTTCCTTCTTCAGTGGTCACATCAAAATTTTCTCCATTTAACACATTATAATCATGACTTTTTTGAAACGCTACAATTTTTGATTGTTTATTTTTTGCAATTGCATAATCAAGTAAAGCTTCTGTACAAGTAAGCGCTGAACTTTGAACAAACGAAGGAAATTCTTCTTTTAATCTAATAATCCCTACCACTTTTAAAGTTAAAGTCTCTTGACTCTCATACGCTTTTGCTAAATCCTGATTAATAGTAAAATAATTTCCTACTTTAGTATAATAATCATCATTAAAAACCAATTTAATTTCTTTATTTAAAATGGAATCAAAATTTATAGTTTCTTGATCTTTATTTAATCCCAAAGCTTCTATAATACTTTCAGTAACATGATTTTTACTATCTACAATTAACAAAAGTTCATTTTTTTCCTTAGCATCATGACCTGCCAAAAAATCATATTTTTCCTCAATAACACTTTTTTGATCTTTACTTAATGTTTTAGGAACCGTTCCCATCATATTCCCCAAATTTAATGATTTTACTTTACCATCAATTTGATTCATCAAATTTAAATTCGTATAACGCATGTAAGAAATGCCACTGACAATAGAACTATCTAATCCTTCTAAAAACTTTATATAATCATCAGTAAGATTATTTTTATGCGTAATTCTCTCTTCCATACTTTTTTCTGGAATAATATAATTAAAATTCGGATAATCTTCTTCAGTCGTTTTAACACTATTTTGCATTTCTTCCATTTGCTCTTCATTTAAATTCATACTTTGTTCACTAATAATAATAGGCAAAGAAGATAAAGTATTTCTTTCAAAAATATCAATTTGTTTATCAAAACCATTTGACAAACTCAATATCGTTGCAATACCTATAATTCCAATACTACTTGCAAAAGAAGTAAGTAAAGTTCTTCCTTTTTTTGTTTTAATATTATTTAAACTAAGCTTTAATGCAGATACAAAAGACATCGACGTTTTTTTAATTTTAGTCTTATTTTTAATTTCTTCATCATCTCTAATTGGATTAGAATCACTTACTAATGCGCCATCTTTCATTTCAATAATACGATTCGCATAATCATTAGCAAGTTCTGGATTATGAGTAACCATAATCACTAATTTATCTTTTGCTATTTCTGTTATAAGCTCCATTATTTGAACACTTGTTTTTGTATCAAGTGCCCCTGTTGGTTCATCCGCCAAAATAATATCAGGATCATTAGCAAGGGCTCTCGCAATCGCCACTCTTTGCATTTGACCACCTGATAACTGATTAGGTTTCTTATGGATGTGATCTTTTAATCCTACTTTCTTTAAAACCTCAATCGCTTTTTTTCTTCTTTTTTTTGCATTGACCCCACTTAAAGTCATACCCATTTCCACATTAGAAAGTATACTAATATGACTAATTAAATTATAACTTTGAAAAATAAAACCAATACAATTATTACGATACGCATCCCAATTTTGATCTTTAAATTTTTTAGTTGAACAATCATTAATAATTAAATCGCCACTATCGTATCGATCAAGACCACCTATAATATTTAATAAAGTTGTCTTTCCACTACCACTTGGACCCAATATTGCAACAAACTCATTCTTACGAAACTTTAAATCAATGCCTTTTAAAGCCTCTTGTTTAAAATCTCCTGTAACATAACTTTTTTTTATCTTACTTAATTCTAACATTTTCTCTCCATTCTAAGCACAATTTATGCCAACTTTACCTAATATATACCTTTTAAAATCAAATGTAAAGAAAAAATAGAAATCACCAAAACCTATAAAAGCCTCAAAAAAAACAAGCCCTTTGGCTTATTCTTCAATTCTTTATCTTTCTTAATCATGTATAGGCTAAACTAATAGGCAAGCACCACACGGAAACTGCCGTTACTATGGGAACCACCACTAGAATCGTAGAAGTAGAAGACCCCTGCATTAGACGCAAAACTATAGTCGCCTCCACGACGGAACCACGGATTGCTCGAGAGAACAAAGCCCGCATAATCACCGTTCCAGCCTTTTGTTTCAGCTGTGGCATCACCTAAGATTCTTGTTGTATAAGTTGTATTACTATTTGCACTGGTTGAGTAGGTATCATAATACTTTTTATTATAGGTACTTATATCACTGGATGTAAAACCAGCATCTGAAATAGATGTTAAATCTCCTCTTACTCCTGCTACTCGATCATAAGCTCCTCCACTTAAATCATAGATACCACTATAATTTCCTGTACTACTCGCTTTAACACTACTAGCATTACTATAAGCATAACCACTACTGGTTGAACTACTTGCACTGACGCTGGTTCCTGACCAACCAGTTAGATAATTACTATTATTATTGATGTATACTTCTTCACAAGTGGTTCCATTACATTTTCCATAGATAGAATGGGTTAAGTAAGCTACCGCTCCCCATTCGGTATTTTTCATCATGTGACTATCTAGATTTCTTTTATAATTATAACTCGTTTTAAACATATTCGATGTTGTTATATATCTCCATGAATTGACATTCGGTTTGATTTGAACCTTGGTTGAATCATTCACATTTCCTTCTGAAATACTTGAAGGAGCAGTTCCTTTATATCCTGTTTCAAACTTTCCAACCCATAAACCTTTGATGTCTCCAAAACTTGTAAATG
>CAOKAG010000057.1 GCA_948466395.1 uncultured Mycoplasmatota bacterium | reverse complement strand
GGAAAATGTAATGGAACCACTTGTGAAGAAGTGTACATCAATAATAATAGTAATTTCATAACCGGTTGGTCAGGAACCAGTGTCAGTGCAAGTGGTTCAACTAATGATGGTTATGCTTATAGTCATGCTAGTAGTGTCAAAGCGAGTAGTACAGGAAATTATAGTGGTATCTATGATCTAAGTGGAGGAGCTGAGGATCGAGTAGCGGCAGTAAGAGGAAGTTTAACATTAGGTAGTGGAGGATTTACATCAAGTGATATAAGTACCTATAATAAAAAGTATTATAATACCTATTCAACCAGTGCAGATGGTACGAGTGCTTATACAACCAGAATCTTAGGTGATGCCACCGCTGAAACAGTAGGCTGGAACGGTGATTATGCGAACTTTGTTTACTCGAGTGGTCCATGGTTCCGTCGTGGAGGCGACTATAGTAATACATCTGATGCAGGGGTCTTCTACTTCGGCGATTCTACTGGTGCTGCCGTAAGTTATAACAGTTTCCGTGTGGTGTTGGCTATAGATTAAGTTAAGATGTTTTCAAATAAAAAAAGGCAGAAGTGTTCTTTTTTTTTCTTTTTTTAATAAAATGAAGTAGTGATGATTATGAAAAAGATAGTTGTAATAGTAGTATTTTTATTTTTTCCTGTGGTTGTAAAAGCTTATAGTGCAAGAAATATTATAGCCATGGATATGGATACGAATCGAGTTTTATATGGAGAAAGTATTCATGATCAACATTTAATCGCCAGTATTACAAAAATTATGACGGCTATCGTTGCTATAGAAAATAGTAATATGGAAGAATTGGTTGAGATTAATGAGGTAGTGTTAAAATCTTTTGGAAGTGGAATATATGTTGAAGTGGGTGAAAAAATTAGCTTAAAGGATTTACTTTATGGTCTAATGCTTAGAAGTGGAAACGATGCGGCTTTGGCGATAGCGGATTATGTTGGGGGAAGCGTTGATGATTTTGTTCGTTTGATGAATTTAAAAGCAAGTGAAATAGGTATGAAAAATACCCAGTTTATTAATCCTCATGGACTAGAGAACAATAAAGGAGAAGGTAATTTATCTACTGCTTATGATATGGCTCTTTTATCTAGTTACGCGATGCAAAATGAAACCTATCAAGAAATAGTTAAAACAAAGAATTATGTTGCCAAAAGCGATAAAAAAACATATAGTTGGACCAATAAAAATAAGTTATTAAAAACTTATGAGTATACGACTGGAGGAAAAACGGGTTTTACAGAAAAAGCTCGAAGAACTTTAGTTTCTACAGCAACAAAAGACGATAAGAATGTGACGATTGTGACTTTAAATGATGGAAATGATTGGGATGATCATGAAAAACTTTATGAAAGTGTTTTTAATGCTTACCAAAGAGAATTAATTCTTGATAAAAATAACTTTAAAATAGACAAAGAAAATTATTATAAAGATTCATTGTATATAAAAGATGATGTGTATGTTCTTTTAAAAGAAGAAGAAAAGAAAGAAGTTTCATTAACTATTAATTTAAGAAAGTTAGAAGAGTATGAAGATCAAACATTGGTAGGAAATGTGGAAATAAAATTAAAAGAAGAGGTTTTAAAACTAGTACCTATTTATGTGAGTAAAAATCAAGAAGAAAATAAAAAAGAAAGTTTTTTAAAAAAAATAATAGGATGGTTTAAACATGATTAATGTTTTATGGAGTGGTTTTATTTTAATAGGCATACTTTTTACACTTTTATGTGGGGATTTAAATGCTCTTAATCATACTATTTTAACGAGTGCTAAAAGTGGTTTTGATATGATTGTTGATTTAGTACCTATTTTAGTTTTATGGTCAGGAATTATGAAAATTTCTGAGAAAAGTGGTCTGCTTGATAAAATTGCTCGATTTTTTCTTCCTGTATTGAGAAAACTTTTTCCTTCTTTAAAAAAAGATAGTAAAGCTTTAGGATATATTTCTTCGAATATTGCGGCGAATGCATTAGGACTTGGAAGTGCGGCGACGCCTTTTGGATTAAAAGCGATGGAAGAGATGCAAAAAGAAAATAAAAATAAAGAAGTGGCCAGTGATGCGATGATTACTTTTCTCGTTTTAAATACGAGTGGAGTAACGATTATCCCTACGACGGTTATTGCTCTTCGAATGATGTATCAGAGTCATAATCCCGAAGAAATTATTGTTCCAGCAATTTTAGCAACTATTTGTTCGAGTGTAGCGGGTTTAATCCTTGATTATATAAGGAGGAAAAAGAAATGAGTCTTTTATCAAAAATAGTCATTCCTTTATTTGTGGTTTTTGTTATTTTTTATGGCTTAAAAAAGAAAGTGATGATTTATGATACTTTTTTAGAAGGAGCCAAAGAAGGGTTAGTTACGGTTTTTAATATTTTTCCTTCTATTATTGCTATGGTTTTTGCTATTAATATTTTTTTGGATAGCCATTTGATAGAAACGCTTTTAGGTGTTTTAGAACCTGTTTTTTTAAAAGTAGGTCTTCCTTTAAATATTTTGCCCATGGCTTTGGTGCGACCTATTTCTGGAACGGCTTCTTTAGCAGTTTTAAATGATATTTTTGCTAATTTTGGACCTGATTCTTATGCGGGAAGGCTTGCTTCTACGTTGCAAGGTTGTACTGATACAACGATTTATGTGCTTGCGCTTTATTTTGGAAGTGTAAAAATTAAGAAAACAAGGTATGCTTTATCAACAGGTTTATTTGCAGATTTTATAGGAATTTTAGCAAGTTTGGCAATTGTATCCTTCTTTTTTTAGTCGACTGAATTTGACAGAAAATACTCATTATGGTAAAATAAATACTGTTCCGCAAAAAGAAGAGGTAGAGTAAAATGAAAAATTTACCGTCGGTTAAGGCCGTTATGGCCCTAATCGCAATTTTTCTTAGTAATTTATTATTATCCGCAATAGTAATGAATGAAACTAAGGGAATAAATAATAGTGAATTGTTATTGATGAATGATTATTTACAGGTTGATTTGTCTAATAATTTTGACGCTTTAATGGAAAAAAAGGTAAGCTTGTTCGAAGACGTTCAAGAGAATGAAGTAGTAGAAGAACCCATTGTTTATTCTGGAATGACTTTGAAAGAGTTGGCTAATAAATTGGATAAAAATTTAAAATCCACATTAACTGGATATGGAATGGTTTTTGCAAGTTATGCACTGAAATATGAAGTGGATCCCTATATTGCCTTAGCAATTGTTTTACATGAAACAGGTTGTGGAAGTGGTCGATGCAGTACTTTGACGAGTAGATGTAATAATATTGGAGGAATGAAGGGTGCTAATAAATGCGGAAATAGTTCTTATGCTCGATTTAGAAGCTTAGATGCGGGTATTGAAGCCTTTTTTAAAAATTTATCTGCTAATTATTTTAAAAAAGGATTAAAAACGCCTGAGCAAATTGGAAAAAAATATGCGGAAAGTAGTACTTGGGCATCTAGAATTCAATTTTATGTTGATCAAATCCAAAATAGTTAATGATAAAAAATTACTAAAATTGTTTTAGTAGTTTTTTTATGTAATTTTTAATTATTTTATTTTAAATGAAAAAAAGTTCAAGTTATTTTGAACTTTTTGTTAATTTGTTTCTTCTTTTTTGACATTGATCGTGTAAGTTTTTGTCTTTTTAGATTCATCTGTAACTGTAATTTTACAACTTGTGTTTGAACTGGTTAATTCGCATGTTGTGTTACTTACTTTACTTGTTGCTTCTATTGGCGTTGCTGTAAATTTGATTTCTTTTAAGTCTTCTGTAATTGTAAGAGTATAGTCGGTTATATTTTTATTAAACGTAGGAGAAAGTGTTCCATGATCGGGAATTAAATTTTTTAAAGAGGTGGTATCTGTAGGTGTGCCTGAATTATTTAATTTAGCATGAATGGTTAAGCCATCACTCATATTATTTTTAAAAATACTGTAAGCAGCTTTTATAACAAATTTTAAGTTCTCTCCACTGGTTGCAATATAAGTATAGGAAGTGGAATTGGTATAACCTAAGCTGATTAATGAACCATCTGAATTTTCTAAATAAACTTGATAGCCAAGCGTACCTATATAGGCATTATTGTAATTTATTCGTTCTTGATAATATTTTGCTGACCAATCACGATAATTTTCATTGAAGTAAGTTTGCAATTCATTTGTATCAATGGCAGTAGGTGTTTTAATTGGATTCCATGTGATGGTTATTGAAGAACCATTGACTAAGGCATTTCCATTGGTCGGTGTGTCTAGTTTGCTAAAACGATCGGATACTTCAGTTGGTTCTGTTCCTTGTTTAAATAAATCTGTCATTTTTAAATCGGCGGGGGTATGGTCACTAGCTAATTTAAGGGGAATCGTTCCGTATTCAACTGTTGCTTCTACCACACCACTTGGTTTAGAGAATTTTGCATTAGGTTTAAATATTTTATTGGCAATGGTTGACATAATTGCCCGTCTTGCTTTTCCTCCTGTGGTACTTGTTAAATAACCTTGTTTATTATTATCGTAACCATACCATAATGAAATCGAATAATCTGAGGTATAAGTGTTTACCCAATGGTTAGGGGTTGCATTGGTTGGAATGCCTAATTGTTTGGCATCCGCTGCTGATATGGTAGTCGTACCACTTTTTGATGCTACTTCAGAATTTTTTACATTGATTGGACCGGCTACATTACGACTTGTTGCTTCTTTTAAAACATGAGTAATAATGTAAGCGGTTTCTTCACTCATTACTTTATTTTTTGTATATTTATAAGGCACTTCTTGTTCTGTTTCTGTATAAATGATTTTTGTAAAGGCGTAAGGCTCGATGTAATAGCCTCCTCTTGCAAAGGCGGCATAAGCAGCACTGGATTCTAAAGGGCTTATTCCATCAAAACCACCAATGGATGCTGATTCAAATAAATCTTTTCCAAAATCAATTCCTAAATTATGAGCAAACTCAATTTTTTGGTCTAATGTGGTTTGTTGAAAGGCTTGGAGGGCGGGAATGTTTCTCGAATCTAATAATGCTTCACGGAAAGTAATTAATCCTTCAAATTTTCCATCGTAGTTTTTTAGTGATGTTCCGTTTGAATAGGTATAAGGTTCGTCAAATAAAAGATTGGCTGGAGAAGCGTTTCCATATTCAACCCAAGGTCCATAGTCTAAAATAGGTTTGGCTGTTGAACCAGGTTGTTTTCTCATAAGAGCACGGTTGTCGCCTTTGGCTACATAATTTCTGCCTGGACCCAAAGCTACGACGGAACCATCTACCGTGGAGGTAATTGCAATACCATTTTGGACTTTGTCATTAGCAAATTTATAAAGTTCTCCATTTTCTAAAGCGACCAAAACGTCTTGAACGCCACGATCTAATGTGGTATAGATGGTCATTGGTACTTGAGCAGGATTGCTTCCTGTTTTTTCTTCAACATCTTGTAAAACATAGTCGATAAAAGCTTGATACCCTTTATTGGTTGAAGACGATTTGTCTTCTGTTTTTAGTAGAGATTGAATAGGGATTGCTGCGGCATCGCTTGCTTCTTCTTTCGTAATGTAACCATGTCTAACCATTAAGTCTAAAACAATTTTTTGTCTTGTTTTGGCACGTTCTGGATGTTTTACAGGATCAAAGTAGGTAGGGTTGTTAAACATTCCGACCAGTAAAGAAGCTTCGGGTAAAGATAAGTCTTTTACTGATTTCCCAAATAGACTTTGGCTTCCTTGTTCTACTCCATAAATTCCTGAATAATAAGTTGATCCACCTTGAAACCATTGAGAGTTGACGTAGAATTCAATTATTTCTTCTTTGGTGTAAGCTTTTTCGATTTTGAAGATGGACATATAAATGTCTTTAAATTTACGAATAATTCCTTTTATACCACTGGATTCTATTTTGTTGTTTTCACTTTTACTATAAGTATTTTTAGCGACTTGCATGGTTAAGGTAGAAGCTCCTCCAGCATCGTCTTGACCCATGGCTTGTTTAATACTTGCTTTTAAAAATCTTGCAGCATCAAAACCATTGTGTTGAAAAAACCTTGAATCTTCTGTTGCCACTAGAGCATCGATTAAGACTTCAGGTAAATCATCGTAGGTTGAAAGAATCCGATTTTCTTGGCCAATACGAGCAAATTCTATCCCTTTGTTGTCTAATAATACCGTAGGAACGGTACTGTAAAGTTTTGTTTTAGTAAAATCGGGAGCAGTAATAACTATATAAGCGCCAAAACTTAATGTTCCTATTGCAGCGGTGATTCCTAAAATCATCAAAATAATTAAAAAAATGTGTCTTTTCTTCCTTGGTTTGTCTTCTTTTTTCTTTCTTTTTAATTTAAGTTTTAATTTTGCCATTTTTATAATTCCTCCTTAAAATATAGGTTATCGACTATTTTTAAATAATCAAGAATGGGACGAAAACCATAATTAATTAAATAACCTTTTTCTTTAATATAAGCATATTTAATACTTTTTCGATTGTTTGTTTCAATATAGTTTATAAAATCTTTACCTGTTAATAAATAAACGAGAGCATTGATTTTAATGACTAAGAAAACAATGCCTTGATGTTCCATTACTTTTCTGATGTGATTGATTTGATGGGGATGGATATTAGATAGAGGAAACGCGGTATGGTTCATTGTGACTTTGGCTTCAAATTCAATGTATTTTCCTCGATATAAACCATTGTAATCAAGCGTAGAAGGTTCTTTAAAGAAAGCGCGGTCAATCACTTTTCCTTCTTTGGAATAACTGACTTTAGCCACTCCAATGGGTGTGGGCTTTTTATAAATTAAAGCTTTGTTAATTTCCAAATAATAGTCATTTGTTAAATTTAGTTCATCTTCTAAATCCATTCCTCTGTTTTTATGAGATAAGGGATTTTTGATTGTTTTCTTGATGTTATTAGGATAATTCATTCCAAATCACCTATTAATAATTATACTATAAAATGAGTGGTTTTACTATATTAAGGAAAAGAACTTTACAAAAACTTTGTGCGATTAAAATAGAAGAGTGACAAAGAAGTAAAAATCGCACAGTGTAGG
>CAOKAG010000056.1 GCA_948466395.1 uncultured Mycoplasmatota bacterium | reverse complement strand
GCAAACAAAAAGCGATATACTCTTTTTCAATATATCACTTTGTCAACAATCTGAACAATTCTTAAAAAAGAGTTGTTTTTTTATATTTTATTTATAAACTATATTGTATTATAATAAGAACTCGACTGGGAGGAAATTTATGAAACTATATATAGAAATCTTAAAACTATTAGGAAGAAAATTTATTTTGAAAGAGAATAATGGAACCGTGATTAAAAAATTTGCATCTAAAATGGGCGTCGTTTATATTAAGCTAGCTCAAATACTTGCCACTCAAAATTATGGAAATCTTTTTACAGAAGAAGACCGTAATAGGTTAAAAAGTATTTGTGATGAATGTAATCCTCTTCCTTTTAAAAAAATAAAAAAAATATTAAAACAAGAATATGGAGAGTTAAAGAATCGATTTGAATACATTGACCCTAAACCAACAGGTTCAGCGTCTGTTTCTCAAGTGCATCGAGCTCTACTAAAAAGTGGAGAAGAAGTGGCTATAAAAATAAAAAGACAAGATGTAACTAAAACAATGGAACAAGACATTGAGCAAGTTCGAAAGATGGTGCATCGTTTTGGTAAATTTGTCAAATTTCGTAATTTGATGGGGAGTGACCACGCTCTTGATTTGTATTTAGAATGGATCAAGACAGAAACCGACTTTAATCAAGAAAAAGAAAACATTAAAACGTATCAAAACTTTGCTAATACGGTTAATGGAAAAGTAAAAGGAACCACTAGAATAAAAATTCCCAAACTTTATGAAGAATACTGTACAGAAAACATCATTGTAATGGAATTTATTAAGGAAAAAACAATCAACCATATCGATTTAACAAAAGAGAATAAAAGTAGAATTGTAAAAGCTATGAATAGTTATATTAAATCAAGTTTTTGGGCAATGTTTAATAATGAACCTGTTATTTTTCACGGGGATCCTCACAGTGGTAATATTTGTGTAGATGAGGAAAATAATCTTTGCTTTTTAGATATGGGGCTTTTATTTGCCTTATCAGAAAGTGAAGCCAAATTATGTCTTCAATTTTTCTTGACCGCTTATTCTGGCAATGATGAGCGTCTTTATAAGTTACTTGTTAGATATGGAAAAATGAATGAAAAAACGAAGAAGAGATTTAAGAAAGATTGTAAAAAATATTGTGAAGAGATAAAAACAAAAGAATTAACTTTTTATTTTATAGATATGATGACCATTTGTTTAAATTATCAATTAGATCCTCCTGAATTTCTATTTCGTATGGCTAAAGCCTTTTTATGTATTAATGGCATAAGTATATTTTCAAACAATAAATGTTTAGGACATGAATTATTAGGAGAACAAGTCATAGAATTTTTGCTAAAAAGAAGTCTAAACGATTGTACAGAAATAATAAAAGACAGTTTAAAATTAATACCAGATACTTTTGAAAATACCTTAAATTATGGAGTTGTAAATACCCTTAGTAAAATAAGTTGCAATCAAAAATTAAGACAAGATGTAAAAAATTCATTAAAAAACTTAAAAGAAATTTTAGGGCTTTTTAAAGCCTCTTTTCTAGAAGAGGATCCTGAAGAACCCTTTAATCAAAATAGAAAAAGACACTTAAATAAGTAGACTAAGGGTCTTTTTATTTGCAAAAATGGAAAAATATGGTAATATACAGCTAATTTAAAAGAAGTGGTTGTATGAATGAATGGGAAAGACTAGTTTTATTGAAAGAACAAGATAGAACAAAAGACATTGAAGAGATCGAAAAAAAGGGCGAGTTTTATCAAGTAAAATATAAAAACAAAGATAAGCCTTATAAATATAGAAAAGATAATGTTAAAATCTTAAAAAAAGGAGAACCCTTAGAGATTGACAATAAAACCATCTATTACAAGGAAAATAGATTATACCTTGTAAAAAAAGTCTTACGTTTTGAAGAGTATGCCAAAATATTTTTTTTAAATGGTGAGACAGAAACCTATTTATACAGAGAAATTTCTTTTAGAGAAAATGAAAAAAAAGATCAGAGTGAAAACATTCTAAATTACTTTAATGCCATTGCAAAATACGCCAAAGGAAAAGAAAATTTAGAAGATGAAGAAAACAATTCAAAAAATAATGAAACTTTTTTAGAACGTGAATATAAAAAATTAAAATTTATAAACCAAGAAAGCATTTTACATCTTTATCTCCATCAGCTAGAATTGAAAAAAGAAGAAAATGTAAATGTAGAACTTATTTATCCTTTTGGAATAAATCCAAGTCAAAAAAAAGCCATCGAAAATGTGTATAAAAAAAATTTATCTATAATAGAAGGGCCACCTGGAACGGGAAAAACCCAAACCATATTAAACATCATAATCAATTTAGCCATTTTACAAAACAAAACAGTAGCTGTAGTCTCAAATAATAACGAAGCTGTGAAAAATGTAAAAGAAAAACTCGCTAAAAAAGGGTATGAGTTTATTGTAGCTCATTTAGGAAAAAAAGAACGACGAGAAGAATTTTTTGATGCCTTACCCGAATTTCAAGTCGAGGGATTTGAAATAAAAAATAAAGAACCATTACAAGATCAATTTCAAAAATTAAACAATAATTTAAAAAACTTATTAGAAAAAAATAATCGTAAAGCTGAATTAGAAAGAGAAATAGAAGTTTATAAACTAGAACAAAGTTATTTTAATTTATACTATGAAGAAGGAAAAACATTAAATATAGAAGACCTTCCTTTCAAAAGAAAAGAACCTGATGAACTAATTAACTTTTTAATAGACTACCATTTATTAGAAGACGATAAAGTAGTTTTTCCTTTTCTCCAAAAAATCAAGCTCTACTTAAAATATGGAATCAAAAAACAAGATAAAACTTTAAACGATATTTTTTTACAAGTTGAAAGGTTATATTATCAAGAAAAAATAAAAAAATTAGAAGAAGAATACGATTTACTTGTGGAAGAATTAATAGAAACCAAATTTGAAGAATTGTTAGAAGAACATACAACATTATCCAATCAAATTTTAAAAAATAAATTATATGAAAAATACCACAATAGAAAAATAAATTATACTTTAGACAACTATCTAACTGATTTTTCTTCCTTTATAGATACTTTTCCAATTATTTTGAGTACCACTTATTCTTTAAGAAATTCTGTACCAAAAGAGTTTATATTTGATTACGTTATCATTGATGAATCTTCCCAAGTCGATTTACTTGCGGGTTCTCTGGCACTATCTGTAGCAAAGAAGGCGATTATTGTCGGCGACACCAAACAATTACCACAAATTGTAGATGAAAAAATAAAAGACCAAATAGGAGAATATAAAATTGATTCATGTTTTGATTACTTTAATTGTAGTTTATTATCTGCACTTATTATGTCGTATCCAGATGCTCCTCACAAAACTTTAAAAGAGCACTATAGATGTCATCCCAAAATTATCGAATTTTGTAACAAAAGATATTATAATGGAAAACTTATTCCTTTTAAAAATGAAGAGCATGAAAAAATAAAGAAGCCTTTAATTTTAGAGACAACGCCCCCAGGAAATCATTTACGGGTTGAAACTAAAAATGACAAGAATAACTATTTTAATCAAAGAGAATTAGAAATAATAAAAGAAGAAGTTCTAAATAGAGAGGACTTAGCAAAATATCCAGAAAATGAAATTGGTATTACGACGCCTTATCGTTATCAAGCAAGTGAACTAACTAAAATTTTAGAACAAGCCATAGAAAGCGACACCATCCATAAATATCAGGGAAAAGAAAAAGATTTGATGGTTTTATCCACCGTCTTAGATGAAAGTAAATATGGTAAATGGGGAATCCATTTTGTCGATGACGCTTGTATGCTTAACGTGGCTGTTTCAAGAGCCAAATTACAGTTTGTCATCGTGACTCATTCTGAGTTATTTAAAAAGTATGGCACTGAAATTAAAGCCTTAATTAAATATATGAAATACAATACTCAAGATTCAGAAATTCTAGAAAGTAATTTAATATCTGTCTTTGATTTATTGTATAAAGAATATTCAAAAAAATTAGAAAACTTAAGTCATCGCTTAGGAAACAAATATAAGTACAAAAGTGAAAATATTATGGATGCTATTTTAAAAGAAGAATTTAACAAAGAACAATATAAAGATTACATTTATGTAGGGCAAGAAAACCTAAAAAATATTTTAAAAATAACTGAGCAATTATCTAATGAAGAAATAGAGTATATCAAGCATAATGCCTCAATAGATTTTGCTGTACATGACAAAAATGATGGTAAACCCCTTTTATTCATAGAAGTAGATGGCTTTCATTTTCATAGAAACAACAAAGAACAATCAAGAAGAGATGCATTAAAAAATTCTATAGCCCAAAAGATGGAAATAAAACTTTTACGTTTTGAAACCTATAAATGTTATAGTGAAGAGACTATAAAAAAACAAATACAAGAGGCATTGTGGTCTTAAAAGTATTCTAAATAAGAATTGAAAGATTAGTTGTTAAAAAGAATACTAAAAATAAAAGGGAGCTAAGAAACTAAAAAAGTAATTTACACAAACTGTAATTAATGATAAAATGAGTTCTATCTAGAAAGAAGTGAAAGAAGTATGAAAAAAACAAAAATTGTATGTAGTATTGGTCCTTCTACACAAATTTGGGAGAAGTTTAAAGGTCTAGTTGAAGCGGGGATGAATGTAGCGCGTATTAACTTTTCTCATGCAACTTTAGAAGAAAGAAAAATAGATGAAGATTTAGTAGCAAGAGCAAACAATGAATTAGGAGCCAATATTGCTATTCTTTATGATACAAAAGGTCCAGATTTAAGAACTTGTAGTTTTGAAGGCGATAAAATTGAACTTATTGCTGGAAAGACCATTCGTATTGTAGAAGAGGAAATAACAGGAACGCAAGATACAATTTGCTTTAATTACCGTAACCTAGTAAAAGATTTAAAAGTAGGAATGCCAGTTTTATTAGACGATGGTTTTTACAAACTTATTGTTGAAAGTGAAGATTCTGATGGTGGGGTCACTTGTAAAATCATGAATAGTGGAACCATTAAAAGTAGACGTGGTGTTTGTATTCCTGGAATCAAATTAGATGTTCCTTATGTCAGTCCTGAAGATGAAGAGGACATTAAATACGCATGTGGTAAAGATGGCGACTTCCTAGCAATATCTTTTGTTAATAGTGCTGAAAACATTCGTGAAGTAAGAGAACTTTGTAAAAAATATGGTAAGCCCAATATGCCTATTGTTTCTAAAATTGAAACGCAATACGCGATGGATAATTTAGATTCCATTGTTGAAGAAACCGATTACGTCATGGTTGCACGTGGAGATTTGGGGATTGAGACTGGAGTAGAAAATTTACCACTTTACCAAAATAGGATGATTGAAAAATGCCGTGAAAAAGGAAAAGGCGTAATAATGGCAACCCAAATGATGACAAGTATGAAAACAAGCATTCGACCAACCAACGCTGAAGTAACCGATGTTGCTAATGCTGTTTTAATGGGCTGTGATGCTGTAATGACAAGTGAAGAAACAACAATTGGAAATTTCCCAGTTGAAACCATTCAAAATATGGCTGAAATTTGTAAAAAAGTAGAAAGCTATTATCGTTATGATCATCGCTACGATAAAAAACAAGAAAAAAACGCTACTTCTATTATTATACACAATGCGGTATCCGCAAGTAATGAACTAGAATCGAAAGTGTTAGTGGCAGCGACTAAAACAGGCTTTACCGCTAAACAAATCAGTAATTTAAGACCAAATGCTTTCACCTTAGCCTGTGTGCCAGATGAAAAAGTGGCTAAAAGCCTTAACTTAAGCTATGGTACCGTTCCAATGATAACAGGTTTATATCATACCACTGATGAATTAGTTACAGACGCTGTAAAAAGAGCGAAAGAATTTTTAAATGGTGAAAAAGATACGATTGTTATAACAGGAGGCTTCCCAAGCGTTAGTGAAAATCAAACAAACTTTATGAAAATAGAAGAGATTTAGTGAATATTAATCCATTCGGTATTTACTTTATCTTTTTTTATTTCTGTAATAAAAATAGATTCATTTCTAGGAACCAGCAAAAAAACATAATTTTTTGTACGAGTAAGTGCCACATAAAAAAGGCGTCGTTCCTCAGCGTATAAAAAATTTTCTTCTTTTTTAATTCCTTTTAGAATAGCAGGATCTTCTATTTGACTGGGAAAACCCAACGTTTTATTTTCTAAATTAATTAAAATCACTTGATCGCTCTCTAATCCTTTAGACTTGTGAGCAGTTAAATACCTTAAAGGAATAGAAGGGTACTTTTTTAAAGTGAAATACCCAGAATCTTTTACTTCAATCTCTTCCTTTTGTAAATAAGAATATAAATCATTATTATTTCTCCCTAAAATTAAAAGTGTCCCTTGATAGTTTTTATAAATATACAAAATCGTCTCTAAAAGAGTTTTTCTTTTCTCTTTTTCTTTAATAAATTTTACTGGTTTTTCTAAACTTTTTTTACTTTTCAAATCTTTATGAATTTGTCCTTTATGTTGCATGACAAAACCCCCAGCTAAGTTAATTAACTCTTGACTATTGCGATACGTATTTTCAATTTTGTGAATACTTGCTCCAGGAAAATAATCTGAAAAATGTAAAAACAAATTAAGGTCACATCCTGAAAATTTATAAATCGATTGAAAATCATCACCCACTACCGTTAAATTGGCATTTGTGATATCAAGAATACTTTTAATAAAATGAAGTCTTAAAAGGGAAGTATCTTGATATTCATCAATAATAATTTCCTTATAAAAAGGCGTTTTACCTTTCTTTTTCACTATATCTTTTGCTTTTTTTATCAAATCATCAAAATCCAAAAGCCCCTGTAATTCCTTTTCTTTTTCATAATACTGGAGGATACTATAAATGATTAAAAGGATAGATTTATTTTTTTTAGTAAATAACGCCATAAATTCTTGCTTTGTAAGACAATTTGTATTATATAGAGAAATAAACGTTTCAATTGTTTTTTTAGTCGTTTTAAATTCATGACCTTTAATCCATTCATTATATTTTTTTTGACTCAAAAATAATTTTTTATAAACCTTCTTAAATTCTTTTTTTAATAAAGGCGAGGGATAAAGGAAACACTCAAAAAAAGTATCAATACATTTTCTTAAAAAAGCTTCTTCACACGATTTAATTTTTCATTAAGAAGTTTTGCTTTTAATACGGAGTTTTAT
>CAOKAG010000055.1 GCA_948466395.1 uncultured Mycoplasmatota bacterium | reverse complement strand
CTGGCTTTAAGAGATTAGCTTCACGTCACCGTGTTGCGACTCGTTGTACCAGCCATTGTAGCACGCCTGTAGCCCTAGACGTAAGGGGCATGATGATTTGACGTCATCCCCACCTTCCTCCGGCTTATCACCGGCAGTCTCATTAGAGTTCTCAACTAAATGTTAGCAACTAATGACGAGGGTTGCGCTCGTTGTTGGACTTAACCAAACATCTCACGACACGAGCTGACGACAACCATGCACCACCTGTCACCCGGATAGCCTCCACTATATTTCTATAGCTTTGCCAGGGATGTCAAGTCTAGGTAAGGTTCTTCGCGTATCTTCGAATTAAACAGCATGCTCCACCGCTTGTGCGGGTGCCCGTCAATTCCTTTGAGTTTCAGCCTTGCGACCGTACTACTCAGGCGGAGTACTTAATGTGTTAACTTCAGCACCGGTAACCCGACACTTAGTACTCATCGTTTACGGCGTGGACTACTAGGGTATCTAATCCTATTTGCTCCCCACGCTTTCGTGCATGAGCGTCAGTAATGGCCCAGCAAACCGCCTTCGCCACTGGTGTTCCTTCTAATATCTACGCATTTTACCGCTACACTAGAAATTCCGTTTGCCTCTACCATACTCAAGCCTGCCAGTTTCTAAAACGAACCGAAGTTAAGCTTCGGGCTTTGATTTTAGACTTAACAAACCGCCTGCGCACGCTTTACGCCCAATAAATCCGGATAACGCTCGCCACCTACGTATTACCGCGGCTGCTGGCACGTAGTTAGCCGTGGCTTTCTTGAATGGTACCGTCAAGTAAGAATCATTTCCTATTCTTACAGTTCTTTCCAAACAACAGAGTTTTACAACCCGAAGGGCCTTCATCACTCACGCGGCATTGCTCGTTCAGGGTTTCCCCCATTGACGAATATTCCTAACTGCTGTCTCCCGTAGGAGTCTGGGCCGTGTCTCAGTCCCAGTGTGGCCGATCAACCTCTCAGTTCAGCTATGCATCGTTGACTTGGTAGGCTCTTACCCCACCAACTATCTAATGCACCGCAGGCCCATCTCCTTGCGTACCTTTAAAGGGTACTTTACTCCGTAGAGCACATTCGGTATTAACAGTCGTTTCCAACTGGTATCCCCAACAAGAAGGTAGGTTACCCACGTGTTACTCACCCGTTTGCCACTAGACAGAGGTTCCGCGTCCTTCTCTTCCAGCTCTCGAAGCAAGCTTCTCAAACCTTCCAATCATTCTGCGGGCTGTCTCGTTCGACTTGCATGTCTTAGGCATGCCGCCAGCGTTCATCCTGAGCCAGGATCAAACTCTCAATAAAAAATCTAATTTTATATTTTCGTTTAATCTAAGCTACTCAAAATTGACTTTTTTACTTAGTTTTCAAAGATCATTTTCTTGCGTCTTTTTCATAACGCACGATTAATATATCAAATCTTTTTGTCTATGTCAACACTTTTTTACATTTTTTTTAAAAAACTTTTTTTTGTGTTTACGTTGACCTTTTTTTTGGATGTCAATCATCTTCTAATTTGATACATTTTTATGTTGAAACTTCCTTCAACATGTTTTACATTTTACTCTATATTTTATGTAAATGCAACAAAAAAATGCTAATTTTTAGCATTTTTTTTTAAATTAACATAATTTTGATAATAATTATCGATTATTTCCTTTTGAAAAGGCGCTTTTTCAGCTTTTTTTAAACTAATGAGCTTTTGCAACTCTTCTTTAATTATTAAATCTAAATCATCACTATACTTCATTATACGTTTATGATATTTGTACTCATTTCTGTCAAGAATACGAAACCCTCCATCTGGAAATACTCGTAAATCTAAATCGTAGTCAATGTATTTTATTATTTTATTATCTATTACATAAGGTGAAGCAATATTACAGTAATAAAATAAACCTTGCTCTTTTAATTGAGCAATAATATTAAACCAGTTTTTCTTATAGAAAATTAATATGGCTAATTCATTTGTATGATAACTGCGTCCATCATTTTCAATTATTTTTGTTTTATCATTTGCACAAACAATTTTTTCTTCTGTGATTTCTAATACTGTTGCTTCTTCACAAACTCGATGAAGCATTCCATTATGTTTATAACAATGTATAGTAAGATTTTCTCCTACATTTATATTGTTCATAAATCTCTCGCTTTCGAATTTATTATACAACACTTTTAGGTAAAATACAAATGGAGAACATTTTAAAACAATTAATCAAGTATCAAAAAAATGTTTTTATAAAAACAACGTTTTATTTAGCTAATTCAATGGCTTTATCTAATTGCTTGTCAAAAGATGAATTCTCTTCTTTTTCAACTTCATAATCGGGTTTTATTCCCACTCCATCAATACACTCCCCATTTGGGGTTAACCATCTCGCTGTTGTATATTTAACCATACTTCCATCTTGTAAATTAGTTGTTTGTTGAACTTTTCCTTTTCCATAACTTCTTGTCCCTACAGTAATGGCACCATAACTTTCTTTTAAAGCTGCAATTAAAACTTCTGAAGCAGAAGCACTACTTTCATTCATCAAAATAACTATTTTATAATCTCTTTTTTCACTTGTCTCATCTTCAAAATCTGTATTTCCGTTTTTTTCTTCTAACGAGTAAATCAATTTTCCTTTTTCTAAAAACATGCTAGCTATTTCTTTGGCTTCTTTTAAATACCCTCCCGTGTTGTCTCGTAGATCAATTATTAAAGACTTCATTTCACTTTGTTCCATTTCTTTTAATGCGAATTCTACTTGTTTTGATAATGTGTTGGAAAATTGTTCCATTTTAAGATAGCCAATGTTTTCTTCCATTAACACATAAGCTACTGCGGGTATTAATATGTTTTTATTTTCCACATGAAAAGACAACGTTTCTTCTCCTCGTAAAACGGTTAGTTTTATTTTTGTACCTTCTTTTGTTTTTTTAACTAATTCATTAATTTCATTGGTTGAGGCAATTTCTTTATCGTCAACCTTTAAAATTATATCCCCTACCATTAGTCCTGAATCTTTGGCGGCTCCCCCTTCTACAAAGCCTTCTATCGCTTTTGTGTTCCTATTTAATTGAATTCCTAATCCTTTATATTCTCCTTTTAATTGTTCTGCTAAGGAATTAGTCTCTTCTTGATTCATATAGGTAGAATAGTCTTCACCTAAAAATTTAAACATCGCCTCTATTGCTGTTTCTAACATCGCTTTTTTATCTACATTTTCATAGTAATCTTCTATTAAAGAGGCGTATACTTTTAAAAATTCTTTTAAATCGGCATCTTTGCTTAAATCTTGAAAGGTAATATTTTTAGTTAATCTATTTTGATTATAAACAATAACTCCTGTTGTTAAACTTGTAATTATCGATGTTATGATAATAATTATGATTATGTCTCTTAATCGAAAACCTCTCGCTTCTTTCATTTGCTCATCCTTTACTATAAAACATCTTATCATATTTTTTTGTGGTTTAAAAGAAAAAAAATCAGTCAAACTAGACTGATTTATTCAGAGGCTTTGATATTTAATTCTTTTTTTATCTCTTCTACTTGTGTTATTAACTTTGTTACTTTGCCTTTTTTAATTTTTAATAAAGTGATTTCACCTAATTTTAATTTGTCTAACGATTCAAATGACGTCGATGGATTTTCTTTATCACTGTATTTGTTATTTAGATGATCTTCTGTATCTATATAATAGATTTTTAAAGACTCTTTTTCACTTTTATATTTAGACATAATGGTATCGTAATAACCCACTAAATTACTTTTACTACTAAATGCTATCGCATAATATTCTTCATAAGGACGATTTAACATATTTCCTACAATTATATTGGTATCACTGATGGCACCTACTTGATAATTTATTCCATCAGACTCCTTTTTCTTATCAAATAAATCTTTTGTTACAAAAGCTCTCGTAAAGAAATAAATGCCTACTAAAATAACAATTAATCCTCCTAAAACCAAAATAAATTTTTTTATTTCAGCTTGTTCTTCTGTTTCTATTTTTCCTAATTTATTTTTATTCATAATGTTTCACCTGCAGATATTATAACAAATAAGTTTAAAAAAAACAAATCTCAATTTTTTGTTATTTATTCACTCGTTTTTCTATATAAAAATTATTTTTAGTTCGTTATAAAAACTTCTAATTTATCTCTTGAGTCAAAAAAAGATAACAAGGCTCTATCTTGGAGCGATGTTTTCCATTCTATGATTCTAAAGTATCTATTATTTTTGTTTAAGCTTTTCTTCTATCTCCATTAATCGATTGTATTTAGCGATTCGTTCTCCTCGAGACATGGAACCACATTTAATAAAAGGTAAATTCAAACCTACAGCTAAATCAGCAATAAAGGTATCGGTTGTTTCAGCACTCCGATGAGAAATAATGGTTTTATAATTATTCTTTTTAGCACATACAATAGTTTGAATCATTTCTGAGATGGTTCCTATTTGATTCGCTTTTAAAAGAATAGCATTACCACTTTTTAATTCAACTGCTTTTTCTAAGTAGTTGACATTAGTAACAAAATGATCATCCCCCACAAGCATTACTTTTTCACCAACCAATTTTGTTAATTCAGATAAGTCTTCAAAATCATCTTCAAAATAAGGATCTTCAATACTAATAATAGGGTATTTTTTGATCAAAGCTAAATAGTATTTAGTTAGTTCATCTTTGGTCACTTCTTTTTTATCTAATCGATAAGTTCTAGTAAGAGGGTCATATAGTTCACTAGCTGCAATATCCAAAGCGATGTAAACGTCTCTTCCTGGAATATAATTGCTTTCTTTAATGGCCTTCATAATTAAATCTAAGGCTAAACTATTGTAGGCTAAATCTGGAGCAAATCCCCCTTCATCTCCTACTGCTGTGCTTAAATTTTGTTCTTTTAAAATTTTCTTTAAAGTATGAAATATTTCAGAACCACAACGTACTTTCTCTTTAAAACCTTTAATAACTGGTACAATCATAAATTCTTGTATATCTAAAGAATTAGAGGCATGCGCTCCTCCATTAATAATATTTATAAAAGGAATCGGTAGCGTTACTTTTCCAGCGGATACGTATTCATATAATTCCTTTTCTTCTGCTAACGCTAGGGCTTTTAATACAGCTAAAGAAACACCTAAGATGGCATTCGCTCCTAAACGACTTTTATTTTCGGTTCCATCTAATTCAATTAAAAGACGATCGATTTCCGTTTGATTTAATTCCTTTCCTAAAATTTTAGGTCGAATGACTTCATTTACATTCATGACAGCCATCAATACGCCTTTGCCATGAAAACGTTTGTCATCTTTATCTCTTAATTCCAAAGCTTCTCTACTTCCTGTAGAAGCCCCACTTGGTATAGAGGCGGTCACACATAAAGAATTATCAAGTTCAATTTCAACTTCAATGGTTGGGTTTCCTCTAGAGTCTAGAATTTCTCTTGCTCCTATATTCTTAATTCTTGACATGCTATACACCTTCTTATTCTATAATATAGTATAACCAAAAATAGTTAAAATAGCAATTAAAAAATAGGAAGTTTTTTCCCATTTTTATTAAAATAATTCTTTATAATTATTGAATTTTCTTTTTAATAAAACTAAATGATTAAGATTAAGTATATTGGTTAAGAGGATAAATATTCCTACTGTTTTTGTTATGACTAATGTAGGAAAAGGATTTATAATTATTATAATGCTTAAAAATAAAAATGATAAGCTTGAAGCTAATAAGATTTTGCTACTTTTTTTATCCCATTTTTTTATATAGAAAAAATATACGCATTTATTTATCCCATCTATTATAAACTCTATTCCTAATGATAAATTTAGGATATTTAATAAAGAAAACGGATTAAACATAATAAATAGACCTGCCATTAGATTTAAAAGACCGAAGATTATATCGTATCGAAATAAAGTTAACTTTTTTTTATTAAAAAATGAAAAAAGTTGAATCCATCCATAAATTAAAAAGAATGTTCCTATGAGTAATCCTACGGTTTTATTTGTTGTATCACTTTTCAAAACTATTCCTATACCTAATAAAGCGAAAACCACCGAAAAGCTTATTTTTATAAGAATAATTTTATTAAATTCTTGTTCTATTTTCTTCATTTGATCACCTTTTATGTGATTAGTATAGCATGATTGTTTAAATATGTAAATTCATAGATGAGTTATCCAATTAAGAATCTTGGACGAACCCCTCGCTTTTCAGAAGCATACCAACTTCCTGATGCAGCACTAGTGTCTACTTTATTAAAATCTGAGGCATCCGAAATACTTTTTAGCCAATAACGAAATCTTACCTTTCCATCGCTATTTATAAATTCTGGTTTCAATTGAAATAAAGCGTATTGTCTATTATCGATTCCCGTATCGTATCCAGATGATGACATAACTGTTGTACCATAAACGTTAACTTCGCTCATTAAATCGATTTTACGAGTGTACCAACCCCATTCATCAGAGGCGCCAGACCACTTTCCTGTTAAATTGCTGGCTTCGCTATTTATGCTATTTGATAATAAATTTCGATACTCGATTATATGACTTCCAAAAGTTTTTCCAATTAATCCATCAGCCGATACCAATGAAGGTAACGTTTCTGAAGCCATTTGACTTCCTATGTATGCCCCTTCTGTAGTATTCGTTGCATTCATACTTGTCTCCATTAAAGGTTTAGCAGGTATAATCTTTGCATGATGTTTGGCTAATTCCTGATCTCCACTATATAAATAATTATCAAGATCGGCGATCAACCAAGTCACACCATTTGCATTAAAGAAATCACCGACATAAACATCATCAAACGTTCCATTACTTATCATTTCATATAAACTACCATTGTTGTAATACTCCGTTATGTCTTTTCCTCGATACGTATTTCTCCTTAAAGCTTTTCCTGCTTCAATATAAGTCTTGTATTCTTCTGGAGTAAGATTATTAGTAAATTCGATATTACATTGGGTGTTTTCTTTTAAATTCGTGAGTTTTAAACTCCATGAATTGTAATCCCATTCACCCAAACCATTTGTACAATTTACATTTGTTTTATATAAGCCTCTTTCTGGAATACTTTCTACTTCTTTTCCCTCTACCTTTACAGAGATTAAGTTTATATCGTACCAATGACTTGGTACTCGTCCTTTGATGACATTAAACTCTCTTTTTTCTTCAAAAAAAGCAAAGGTCTTAAATAGCGTCATGCTTCCTATTAGTAAAAGGATTCCTAGTATTGAGTAAGTTAGCTTCTTACTCTTTTTATTTTTGGTAAACCTTTCTAGTTGGTTATTAGTTTCTAATAACCCCCCCCCCATTCGT
>CAOKAG010000054.1 GCA_948466395.1 uncultured Mycoplasmatota bacterium | reverse complement strand
CTAGATTTTATCTAGCCTAGATTCATATTTCTATTTAAAACTGTCAAAGTCGGGTCCTCAAACAGGTCAATTTGTTTCTACCCTTCTTTTAACAATAGGTTTATTTCTTGTTTTAGCGATCGCTGTAGTTGTTAAAAGACGCAATGTCTTATTTAAAATATAGTATTAAAAATATTAGTTTACTTTTAGAATTTCTTTTGCTATAATTTTTTTAGAATATGGGAGTGATTAGTATGAAGGCATTATCACCTGAAGTTAGTGCTTTGCTTGATAAGTTGTATAATTTAAGAGGTGAAGAGAGCGTTATTCTTGTAGATATGTACAAGCAAAAGAATAAAGCTGAAGAAACCAAAGAAAGAACAACGCAAGAGAAAAAAGAATTGCAAGAAAAAATAGCGGATTTAGAACAATTAAATGAAGCTTTAAATGATCAAGGCGATAAACTTGTTTCCGTTTTGTCTGGAATTGATCGAAGTGAATACGCTGTTGTACTTGATCGATTAAAAATAGATTTTAATCCACAAGTTCTTGTTGATAGAATAAATAAGTCTTTACCTCGTACTATTGACTCTGTAACTTTAGAAACTAAAAAAGCTGCAGAAAAATTATTAAAAGTAGAAGATGAAATGAATGTGGCTATGACTACCATAGATGAACTTGCTATACGTAGAGATGCTGCTTTGGCGAATCAAGCTAAGTTAAATGAATACTTTGAACTTGCTTTAACAGGAAGCATCAATATCACAAGAGATTCAATTACAACGCTTTTGGAACAATTTGGTTTTAGTGAATCGGATCAAAGAGAAGCGGCTAAATTGTTAATGTTTCCAGAAGATGCCCTTTTAATTTATGAAGCACGATTAAGAGAAAAAGAAAAAAGTGGAAAATCTATAATTGATGTTATAGCTGAGGCGAAAGGAGCCGAACCTGTAAATGAAGCCGCTCTTCGTATGATTGATGATGAGATTCCCTTAGAAATTCATTATGAAGAAGATGAAATTGAACCAGAAGAAGAAGGGAATTCTTCAAAAAAAGCGGTTTTAGAAATCTTACAACAGAATGGTTTAGATTATTTGGATTTTTCAGGAAAAGAATTGGATTATTTAATGGAACATTTTGACGCTGAACTTATTGAGAAAAATATTGCTTTTGTTAATAAAATTGGTGTACATTCAGATTTATTTTTAAATCATATTGGCTTAATGGTTGATTCAGAACTTGAAGAAAAGTTTAAATTGTTATTAGAAGTAGGAAAAGAATCCATTGATATTTATTTGACGCCATCTTTATTAGAAAAATATCCAAAAGAGGATTTAGTGGATGCAATCAATGATTTGAAAAATAATGGTATGGACCCCAAAAATGTACCATTAATGGCCTATTAAAGAGGTGAAATAATGAATATAAAAACTATTTTAAAAAAGCTTGAAAATGCTAATATGGTTTCTAATACAGAAGAAGGAATGCAACTTTTTTCAGATTGTTTTAATAAATTTGGCATTAGTTTGTTGTTATTAAATGATGAAAAAAAATTTAATGAAATTGTAGAGATGTTATCTGAAGCTATGATTCCTTTGCAAAAAAGTAATGGTATTTATGCCTTAAGACTATTTGCTGTACCAATTAAAAATCTTAGAAGCATGATTAAAGAATTTGCTTCATTAGGGGAATTGGAATTTTTAAGAAATTATCCTGAAATGATGGCTGAAGAAAGAAATATTAATTTTGTATTAAGTCAATTAAAAAAGTATCAAAAAAATGGTGTACGTTATAAAACGTCAGAGGGTTACGATTTGAATTTATTGTTTTATGATGCAGAGGATCCAACTCATTCTTTAGATAAGGAAACGACTTCTTTAAATGATTGCTTAAAAAAATATTTAATTAATAAAGAAATGCTTGATCGTTTAATGAATAAGGACGGCTTTGCAGAAGAAGATATGAATGTTGCATTAGAATTACAAAAGGTTGAAAATTTAATTGGTGAAGAGTATCTTCTACCAGTAGAGGATGGTTGGAAAGTTGTTATCAATGACAAAGAAGTCAATGCTTTTAGTGTTGTAAAAGATACAATTAATACGATTGTTCATTTAAACTTACCTGTAAATTATCACGATGCTTTATTACTTGTTCTTTTCTATAAGTCTCCTTTATCTTCTTCTGAAGTCGAAGAAATTATTGAGAATAGTTTAATAAAGGAGGAAAAGTAATGGGATATTTGTTAAATTATGATTTTACTAATGAAGAAATTGAAGAATTTTGTGCAAACGTTCCTCCTTTGTTGTTAGAACAACTGTTTAATGGTTATCGTTTGGTTTCGAAAAATTTTGATTCTTTAAAAGAAATGGGAATTAAAAATTATAAAACATTTTTTTTGAAGTTTTATGATATGTTTTTAATGGATAATAGTAATTTTTTAAATATTTTTAATAAATACGATCCAAAAGATTTAATTGATAAGATTAATAACAATGTTGATATTGTTGAATTTTTATAAGATTTTAGAAGTTTAAAAGCTTCTTTTTTTTGTCTTTCAATGGTATACTTAAGGAGGAGATAGGGTGGTTCAAAATTATGGATTTAAGTTGTTTAAATAAAGAACAAATAAGAGCAATTGAGCATAAAAATGGTCCTTGTTTAGTTATCGCAGGGGCAGGAAGTGGTAAGACGAAAGTGTTAACCACTCGTATTGCTCATTTAATTAGTGAGGGAGTGCCTTCCTATAAAATATTAGCTATTACTTTTACTAATAAAGCAGCGAAGGAAATGAAGGAACGTCTATTAAATTTAGCTCCAGGGAATCAATGTTTTGTTGGAACTTTTCATTCTTTTGGGTTAAGAATTTTAAGAGAAAATTATCATTATTTAGGATTGGAAACTAATTTTACAATTTTAGATAGTGATGATGTTTTAAGTGTTATTAAAAAAATCATGAAGGATTTAAGTATTGCTAAGGAGGAATGTGCTCCTTCTTATATACGAAATCGAATTAGTTTTATCAAAAATGAAATGATGAGTTCAGCTGATATAGAGGCTTACTTTAATAGTCAACCTGAGAAAATGGCTTATGAAGTCTATAAAGAATATATTAAAATACTTAAGAAAAATAATTCGGTTGATTTTGATGATTTGTTATCTTTACCAGTGGAGTTATTTTTAAGAAATCCAGAAGTTTTAGCCCATTATCAAGAAAAGTTTCCTTATATTTTAATTGATGAATATCAAGATACGAATGAAGTTCAATATAAACTTTCTAAATTATTAAGTGAAAAATATAAAAATTTATTTGTAGTAGGCGATGCTAATCAAGCTATTTATGCTTTTAGAGGGGCTAATTATAAAAATATTTTAAATTTTGAAAAAGATTATCCTAATACAGAAGTGATTACTTTAGAACAAAATTATCGAAGTACAAAAATGATTTTAGATGCTGCTAATTCTGTTATAAAGAATAATAAAGAAAGAAAGGAGATGCAACTTTATAGTAATTTAGGATTGGGCGCAAAAGTTAAATATTTAAAAAGCAATGATGAAAAACATGAAGTGAGCTTATGTATTGAAGAAATAAGAAATTTAACTGACGAAGGGGTTTCTTTAAAAGATATAGCAATCTTTTATCGAACAAATGGTCAAGCACGTGTTGTTGAAGAAATGTTTATTAAAAATAATCTTCCTTATCGTGTTGTGGGAAGTTATTATTTTTATCAAAGAAAAGAAATTAAAGATTTAATTAGTTATTTAAGATTGATTGCTAATACTAATGATGAAATTAGTTTAAGAAGAATCATTAATGTTCCTAAAAGAAAAATAGGGCCTACAAGTGTTGAAAAAATTGAAATAGAAGCCAATTCACAAGGCATTTCAATGTTTGATGCCATAAATAAAGGAAGAGAATTGGAGTTTAAAAATTTAATTTTAGAGCTCATTAAGGACAGTGATTCCTTATCTTTAACGGAATTGGTAGAGGATGTATTGACCAAATCAGGAATGTTAAAAGAGCTTGAAGAAGATAAAAGTTTAGAATCTGAGCTTCGTTTAGAGAATTTAACAGAATTTAAAAGTATTACAGCTTCTTTTGAAGAAAGAACTGGAAGTGTTAATTTAAACGATTTTTTAGAAGAAATTAGTTTAATTGCAGATATGGCTGAACATAAAGAAAATAGTGATTCTGTTACGCTTATGACCATTCATAGTGCTAAGGGATTAGAGTTTGAAGTTGTGTTTTTAATCGGAATGGAAGAAGGGATTTTTCCCCATGCGAATTCTCTTATGGAAGCGGATGGACTAGAAGAAGAACGAAGATTGATGTATGTTGGCATTACTCGAGCTAAGAAACTGCTTTATATTACAAATGCTAAACGAAGAATGCTTTATGGTAAAGAAAGTTTGAATTTGCCAAGTCGTTTTATTGAAGAAATTGATGATGAGTTACTGGAAGTTGAAAATAAAGTTAAAGTTGTCTCTTCGACTATGAACTTTAATAAAAATAAAATGTATTCTTCTGATGATGTAGAGTATAAAACTGGAGAGGTAGTTCTACATGAAAGCTATGGACGAGGTGTTGTCGTAGGTGTAGATAAACTTTTAATTACTGTTGCTTTTAATAATAGTGTTGGAATAAAAAAGCTTATGAAAAATCATAAAAGTATTAAAAAATTATAGAAAAGGGGCATTTTATGGAAAAAACGTTAGTAGTCATGGCAGCTGGTGTTGGAAGTCGTTTTGGAGGGTTAAAACAAATTACACCTATTGATTCAGAAGGCAATTTTATTATTGATTATTCTGTTTATGATGCTATAAAAAATGGTTTTACTAAGGTTATTTTTATTATCAAGGAAGACTATTTAGAATTGTTTAAAAACAGTATAGGAAAAAGAATAGAGGATAAAATAAAAGTCGATTATGCTTTTCAAAGTGTAGAAGCGATTCCTATTGCAATGGATTTAAAGCGTCGTGAAAAACCTTGGGGAACGGTTCAAGCTTTACTATGTGCTCAATCCTATGTTCAAGGGCCTTTTATTGTTATTAATGCGGATGATTTTTATGGGGAACGAGCTTTTCAAAAAGCGAGTGCTTTTTTAGATCAAGTGGATCAGCCTTTTTCTTATGCTTGCCTTTCTTATGAATTTGGAATGACTCAAAGTTTAAATGGTAGTGTAAAAAGAGGGGTATTAGAGCTTTCGGGAGATTTTGTTCATTCTATTGTTGAAAGTAAAATTGAGTACGATGATGGGAAACTTATTGCCACGCCATTAAATGGAACATCGAAGTTTGTTATTCAAGAAGAAACTCCTGTTTCAATGAACATGTTTGCTTTTCAAGCGGATATTTTTCCTATACTTGAAGAGTATTGGCTTTCTTTTTTTCAACAAGATCAAGAAAAGTTGTTGATAGCGGAAGCTTTACTTCCAGAATGTTTAATGGAAAAGATCAAAAAGGAAAAGATTAAAATTTTAAATTTACCAAGTGAGAGCATTTGGTTAGGTATAACTTATCAAAGTGATTTGGAAAGGGTAAAAATTCAATTACAAGAATTGAAAAAACAGAATAAGTATCCTAAAAAGTTATGGCGCTGATTGTTTGAATTTTTTAGAAAATAAATGAGAGAGGAGCTTGTATGAAAAAAGAAAGTATAAAAGAAAGAATTGATTTTTTAAGAGCGTTGTTAAATGAAGCGAATTATGATTATTATGTTCTTGCCCAATCTAAATTAACGGATCAAGAATTTGATAAGTATTTAAGAGAATTAGAAGTTTTAGAACTTGAAAATCCTGAATTTGATAGTCCAACTTCTCCTACTAAAAAAGTAGGAGGAGAAGTCATTGATCGTTTTAAAAAAGTGAAACATAAAATACCTATGCTTTCTTTGCCTGATGTCTTTAGTTTGGAAGAGATTGAAGATTTTAATAAAAGGATTTTAAAAGAAAATGTGGAACCTGTTTACGTTTGTGAATATAAGATTGATGGACTGAGTGTATCCTTACATTATGAAAAAGGACAACTTTTATATGCAGCGACACGGGGAGATGGTGTGGTTGGAGAAGATATTACGCATAATGTAAAAACGATTAAAAGTGTTCCTCTCGTTTTAAAAAAGCCAATCGATATTGAAGTTCGTGGTGAAATTTATATGGAAAAAAAAGTATTAAAGGAAATTAATGAAAAAAGAAAAAGTGAGAAACTTCCTTTATTACAAAATGTTCGAAATGCCGCAGCTGGATCGATTCGTCAATTAGATAGTAAAATTGCAGCAGAACGAAAACTTAATACTTGGATTTATCATTTACCTAATCCGGAAGATTATGGTCTTAAAACGCATGAAGAAGCTTTAAAATTTATGAATGATTTAGGTCTTAAAGTTAATACAAAAGCTAATTGTTTGGTTCGAGGTATTGATGAAATTGAACGTTATATTGAAGACATTACTCATAAAAGAAATGAGCTTCCTTATGAAATAGATGGAGTCGTTATAAAAGTGAATGCACTCGATTCGCAAAAAGAGCTTGGGTTTACCTCTAAGTATCCTAAATGGGCGGTGGCGTATAAGTTTCCAGCAGAGGAAGTTTTGACTAAATTATTAGATATTGAATTTACGGTTGGAAGAACGGGAAGAATTACGCCTAATGCCGTTTTAGAACCTGTTATTGTGATGGGATCCACGGTTAAAAGAGCGACTTTACATAATGAAGATTATGTTAGAATGAAAGATTTAAAAATAGGAGATGTTGTTTCCATTCGAAAAGCGGGAGACGTCATTCCAGAAGTGGTAGAAGCTAAGAAAAATCGAAGAGTTGGGGATGAAAAAGCGTTTAGTATGATTTCTACTTGTCCAATTTGTAAAAGTGTTTTAGAAAAAAAGAAAGATCAAGTGGATCATTATTGTATGAATGCAAGTTGCCCTGCAAGAAAAATCGAAGGATTGATTCATTTTTGTAGCCGTAAAGCGATGAATATAGATGGTCTAGGTATTGAAATTATGGAAGATTTTTTCAATCTAGGTTTTGTTAAAACCATTACAGATATTTATCATTTGGATAAGCATAAAAAAGATTTGATAGAATTAGAAGGATATGGAACTAAGAGTGTTGATAATTTACTTTCAGCCATAGAAGATAGTAAACTTAATAGTTTGGAACGTTTAATATTTGGTTTAGGAATTGAAGGTATAGGAGATAAAACAGCACTCATGTTAGTGAAAAAATTTCAGACCATTGATAATATGATGAATGCTTCTTTTGATGATTATAAAAATATAAAGGACATAGGAGGCATTTTAGCTACTAATTTGTATGATTACTTTCATGATGAAAATCATCTACAGTTGATTTATGATTTAAAAGAATTAGGTTTGAATATGACCTATTTAGGAGAAACTTCTAAGGAAAATGAGTTAATAACAGGAAGAAAATTTGTGTTGACAGGAGCGTTATCTTTTATTGATCGAGATCGATTAAGTGAGATTATTGATTCATATGGGGGGATGACTAGTACATCAGTAAGTAAAAAGACAGATGTTGTGATCGTTGGAGAAAGTCCAGGTAGTAAGTATGACAAGGCTAAAGAGCTTCATATTGACATCTGGGATGAAGATTATATAAGAAATCTATTAGAAAAACTTGAAGAAATTTAAGTTTTTTTTTGATAAGAATGAATAATTTAGTATTAAAAAGGAAAGAATTAAATAGAAAGTTCCCAAATAAATAGGGAGCTTTTTATTAAGAAGTA
>CAOKAG010000053.1 GCA_948466395.1 uncultured Mycoplasmatota bacterium | reverse complement strand
TTAAGAATATAAAAAATGCGTATCCTGATCGATATGATGTAAATTATGAGATTAAGGAAGCGATGGATTTACCAGATGAAACTCAAGATGTTAGAGTGGCGGGAAGAATTGTTTTGATGCGTAAGATGGGAAAGATGTCTTTTTTAACGATTGGAGATATTGAGGGTAAAATTCAAGTTTCGATTAAAATTGATAAAATTGGAGAAGAAGCGTATCAAAGTTTTAAAGAGAATTATGATTTAGGAGATTTCATTGGTGTTGAAGGAGAGGTGTTTACTACTCATACAGGTGAGAAAACTATAAGAGCTAATTCTATTACGTTTTTAGGAAAGGCTTTAAAACCTTTACCAGAAAAATTTCATGGGTTAGAAGATCAAGAGCTTATTTATCGTCATCGTTATGTGGATTTGATTACCAATGATGAGAGTAAGAAAAAGTTTATATTAAGAAGTCGACTTCTTTATGAAATAAGAAAGTATTTAAATGATTTAGGTTATTTAGAAATAGAAACCCCTATTTTAAATAATAAAGCGAGTGGAGCGACTGCTAAGCCTTTTGTGACGCATCACAATGCTTTAGATATTGATTTGTATTTAAGAATTGCTCCAGAAACGTATTTGAAAAGAGCCATTGTGGGTGGTTTTACAAAAGTTTTTGAGATTGCAAGATGTTTTCGTAATGAAGGCATGGATGCCACACATTTACAAGATTTTACTATGATTGAAGGATACGGGGCTTATCTCAATTATAAAGATAATATGACTCTTTTAAGAAAAATGCTTCAAACCATTGTTCAAAATATTTTTGGAACTTTAGAAATTCAAATGGGAGATAAAATGGTTGATTTAAGTGGCGAATGGGAAGTCATAACTTTTAGAGATTTGATTCTAAGGTATTCCGATATTGATATTGATTACTATAATACAAAAGAACGTTTACTTGATAAAATTAAAGAAGAAAAGATTGATATTGATAGTGATGTGCCTTTAGAAAATTTAGGTTATG
Organism: uncultured Mycoplasmatota bacterium; assembly: GCA_948466395.1. Lineage (GTDB taxonomy): Bacteria > Bacillota_I > Bacilli_A > RF39 > UBA660 > MGBC108787. Next base: position 7,075 of record CAOKAG010000053.1, on the reverse strand, counting down.
GAAATTTAGTGGATCAACTTTATAAAAAAGTGGCTAGACCTCATATTGTAGGACCGCTTTATATGACAAGTCATCCAACCAGTTTGTCACCGTTAGCGAGAGCGAATGATGACAATCCAGAAATAACCGATCGTTTCCAACTTATTATTAATGGAGCAGAGATTATTAATGCTTATTCAGAACTAGTTGATCCTCAAGAACAAGAAAAGCGATTGCTTCAACAAGCAGAGTTAAAAGCTAGTGGTGATGAAGAAGCCATGCCAATGGATTACGATTATATTGGTGCGATGGAATACGGCATGCCTCCGATTTCTGGTTGGGGGATGGGCATTGATCGTTTGATGCAACTGTTAACCAATTCAGAGAATATAAAGGATTGTATTTTGTTTCCGTTAATGAAACCGCTTAATTAACTTATAAAAAGACAGATTGAACTTTTTTTTTAACCATTTTATGGTATAATTTTTATTAGGAGGTCTTTATTGAATGAAAAAGTTTTTTGAAAAATATGATTTGTTTAAAATTGTTTGTTTGGCTATTTTAGTCACTGTTGTTTTGACATGGATTATTCCTTCACCAACAGTTGCTAATGGAATGGTTGGAGCAGATAGTCTAAAAAGAGTGGGACTTGTTGATCTGTTTTCATCAGGTGTTTATGGTGTGAACTTCTTTTTACAACAACTCTTACTTGTTTTATTTGTTGGCGTATTTTATGGTGTTTTATCTAAGAGTTCTGGCTATCAAGTGTTAGTAAGTCGAGTGGCATCTAAATTGAAAGGAAAAGAAAGTTTATTTGTTATTTTCTCTTCCGCAATGATAGCGCTGTTGACTTCTTTACTTTCTCAAACGTTTGTGGTGCTTGTTTTTATTCCTTTTATAATCAGTATTGCAAGCAGAATGAAATTGGATAAACTTACTACTATGATGTGTTCTTTTGGGGCGATATTAGTAGGAATCATTGGAGCGACATTTGGAACAGAAGGGGTTAGTTATTTTATTAACTATTTAAGTATGTATGATACAACTATTGATATTAAAACCCTTTTAGGAATTCGTTTTGGTCTTTTAGCTTTAACGCTTATTGTTTATGATTTCTTTGCTTTACTTCATTTGAAAAAAGAAAGAAGTAATAAAAAAGAAGAACTTGCTCTTGATTTATTTGAAGGAAAAGAAGACGTTAAAAAGGCTAAGGTTTGGCCGATGGTTTTATTCCTAGTTGTTTTGTTTAGTTTTACGATTTTAGGATACATGAACTGGGAAGCAAATTTTGGATTCACTTTTTTTCAAGAGTTTCATGAGTGGCTTACTGAACTCGCAATAGGTAAGCATACCATTATATCTTATCTTCTTGGAAGTCGTGCTACTTATTTTGGTTTTTGGGAACTGTATCAAATTTTTACAGTAATGGCTATATTATTACTATTTGTAAAAATTGTTTATCGTATTAAATTTGATGATTTTATTGAAGAAGCCATTAATGGTCTTAAAAATATGGTTAAACCAGCTTTACTGATGTTTTTAATTTTTACAGTATTTGTCTTTATTTATTGGACACCATTTACTTATACCTTATCTAAGGGACTGATTGGAGAGACATTTAATCCTTTCTTAACAGCTGTTTCAGGTTTTATTAGTGGTCTTTTCCATTTGGATTTTGGCTATACTTCTTATTTATTAGGGGAATTAATGACGACGCATTTTGGAAATTCCTTAGACGTTGGTTTCCTAATTTATGTTACTATGAATGGTATGGTTCAAGTTATTGCGCCAACGAGTGTTCTTTTATTCGTAGGTTTGTCTTATTTAGATTTACCATATAAAAATTGGATGAAAGGGATTTGGAAATTTTTCATTGCTCTACTCATCTTACTTTTCATTATTTTTGCTTTACTGGCTTATTTATAATGAACTGAAACTACTTAGAGTAGTTTTTTTTATTGCTTAATAGAGGGTTTTTCAGTAGAATAGTTTTATGAGGTGTTTATCGTGGGAGTAGTTAGTGAAAAAGCTTTTTTATTTAAAGAAAAGTATAAAAGAACCATTGCTTGGCGTTTAAAACAAAATAGTTCTGTTATAGAAAAACATTTAAATCCAGAGGAAGAGGTTTTATATGTTTTTGTAGGACAAAAGAATGAAAATCCTTTAGATTTTTTTTCAACAGCGGTGATAGCGTTAACTAATAAGCGTTTAATGATCGGTCAAAAAAGAGTCTTATTTGGCTATTCTTTAAATTTTGTGACGCCCGATTTATTTAATGATATGCAAGTTTATCAAGGTCTTCGTTGGGGAAAAATAACGATTGATACTGCTAAGGAAGTGGTTGTCATTACGAATTTGGCTAAAAAAAGTTTGCCAGAAATTGAAACGATGGTTACTGAATTTATGATGAAGGAAAAACAGAAATATGAACAAAAAGAGAAAAATTAAGAAAAGTGTTCTTTATCCTGTTCTTTTTCTTCTTTTTATGGGTTTCTTTTTCTTATTTCGAAGTCGAAGTTATGAAATTCAATATACGGTTGATGAGGTTTTGGTTACTGAGCGTTATTATAAAAAAGAAAAGATGTATCAATATGTGTTTAGATATCAAGATCGAGATTATGTGTTAAATGTAAAAGGGCATGCTTTTAATAAAAAGTTAGTAAAAAAAGTTGAGGTTAAGAGTAAAGAAGAGACAACCTGTCTTCAAATAGAGGGCAACCTTCCTTTTTATCCTGTATGTAGTGAGGCATCAACTCTTTTAAGCTATCATTTAGTAGATAAAGAATTGATACCAGAAGTTTTTCAAAAAAAGGAAGACGCGTCTTTTTCAGATTATAATAATTATAAAATTTATGATTTAAATAAGAAAACTTTTTTTATCTGGAATTATAAAGGGTTTGATGTCATTAGTGAAAAAAAGAAAACAACTGTGCCTTTGTATTCAAAAGATATTTATACCATTCCATTAACCATTAAAGTTGGAGAAGCTATTTTAATGGCGGATTATCAAGCGACTTATGAATTTTCAAAATTTTTTGTGATTCAGAAAAATGGTAAGGTGAAAGAAATGGCTTTGGATTCAACTCTTTCTTTTGAGTCGTATTTTTTAGGGGTGCATAAGAAGTCTGCTTATTTGATGGATAAGAAAAATAAAAAGGAGTATGAGATTTATCCCAGTCGCCTTGCTATGCGTACGATTAGTAAGGATGGAATGGGGAAAATTTATAATCAAACCGATTTTGAAGCGGTGACGTTAAATAGTTTGTCAACAAGTGAAAAGTTCTTTACAGTTTCTTCTTTGGGAGACTTTTCTATTGAAAACGATCAAAAGCTTTATTATAAAACGAGTGGTACAAAAGTAAAGATAACTGATGAAGAAGTTAAAGCAATTATCGAGCAAAATGGTGAAGAAGTCTATTATTTGGTGCAAGATGAACTTCGTTATTACAACTTATATAGTGGCGAGAAAAAAATCTTATCTTCTTTTGAATGGAATTTCAATTATAAAAATATGATTTACATTTTTTAACAAAAAATAGGTTTAAACATACTTTATTACTAGGAGTGATTGTGTATGTTTGATAAGTATTCGATAAAGAAGGGTGAAAGTTTAGAAAATGTGGCGAAAATGTTTAATACGAATGTAGATGTATTAAAACAAATTAATAATATCTATTACGATGATATGGTTCGAGCTGGAATGGATATTATTGTTCCTAAAAATAGAGATCAATATTTTAATTATTATGTGATTGAAAAAGGCGATAATTTATATGAGATTGCTCGAAAGTACAATATTAATCCAGAGCTTTTAGCTAGTATGAATGGTTTAGAAATGGATGATTATATTTATCCTAATCAAGAATTATTGATTCCAAAGAGTGGGTATAGTTATTATATTACTAAAGATGGGGATACATTGGATATGGTTTCGGATGTTTTTAGAGTGAATAAGGATGAATTAATGAATGATAATTCGACTATTTATTTAATGCCTGGGCAAATTATGGTGAAGAAAAATCGCTAAAAAATGGACTTTGCTTCCTTTTTTTTTTGTGGTACTATTATTCTAGGAAGGGTTGATTGATTTTGATACTAAAAAAACCTTATGCTTTTTTGATTAAGCATTTTAAAATCATTCATTTGTTGTTGTTGTTACCAATTGGTTATTTAATTATGAAAACGACTAGAATTGTGAGTTTTTTTAGGACTTATGTTCGTAATAATTACACAACAACTATTGTCAATATTTCAGGAGAACATTTAAATTTATTGATGTATGGTAGTGTTCTTTTGATTTTGGCGGTTCTTTTAGCGGTCTATTATTTAATGAAAAAAAAGAAAAAGACCACTAAATTGTATTTTTTTAGTATTTTGTATTATTTAGGGCTCTTTATTTTAATAGGTATTACTCATAGTATTCTAAGTAATATGGAACATGATTTAATTAGTGCTCAACTTGCTCGAGGCTATCGAGATGTGTCTTTGGTTCTTATTTTGCCACAATATTTCTTTTTTGCTTTAATGCTTGTGCGAGGTATTGGGTTTGATATTAAAAAGTTTAATTTCGCTAAAGATATTGTTGATTTAGAGATCAAAGAGGTGGATTCTGAAGAATTTTTATTTGAACTTAATGTGCCTTCTTATAAAGTAGAGCGTACGATTCGTCGTTTTATAAGAGAGTTTAAATACTATGTGCAAGAAAATACTTTTGTTTTTTGTTGTATCTTGGCTTCAATCGTTATTTTTTTAGGTACGGTTACGTATTTGAATTTTGGTGTTTATAATAAGACTTATACCATTAGTGAATCCATGACTCATAATTATTTTAATATGAAAGTGACAGATAGTTTAGTGTCTAATCTAGGTTATGATGGACAAGTGATAACAAATGGGAAATATTATTTGGCTGTGCAATTTTTAATTGAAAATAAAACCGAGTACGATTATGAACTTGATTATACGAATTTTCGTTTGATTTTGAATGAACAAACGATTTATCCTACACTTGATCGAGGCGATTATTTTATTGATTATGGTGTGCCTTATAAAGGCGAAAAAATCAAGAGAAAAAGTAAAAATTATTATGTGTTGGTCTATGAACTTAATGCTAACGATTTAACGGATCAGTATGAAATTAAGATAAGGGAGGGCATCGATTATAAACCAGGAGAGATTACTGGAAGGTATAAGCATATTAAATTAAAACCTAGAAAAATGGATACGATTAAAGAGGTTGAAGAAATTGATTTTCAAAAAATAGGTAATTTTAAAGAATCAGCAATTGGTTACACGACATTTAAAATTAATCGTTATCAGTTGGAGAATAGTTATATCTATTCTTATCAATATTGTTATAAAAATGGAACATGTAGTGAACTTAAAGATCAAATTACTACAGATATAAGTGGTACTATTGAAAACACAATTTTACTGATTCTTAATGTCGATTATCATCTTGATTCAACTAGTATTTATGCTCATAATTTAAAATCAGATTTAAAATTTTTTGATCATTTTATTCATGTTCGTTATGAAAAAGATGGAAAAAGGATTCTTTTGCCTATTAGAAATCGAACGACTCCTTTAATGAAGGATGTTGTGGTTTTTGAAACGAAAGAGGAAATTAAAAGTGCTGATAAGTTGGATTTATTAGTCACTATAAGAGATAAGCGTTATGTGTTTCGTTTAAAATAAAAATGAATTGAAAGGTTCATTTTTTTCATTTTTAACATATAATAAAGTATAGAACGTTGACAAAAAAATAGGAATAGTGTAAAATTTGTTTTATAAATTATTTTTGTTTTGGGTCTATAGCCAAGTGGTAAGGCGTGGGACTGCAACTCCCTGATCGTTGGTTCAAATCCGACTAGGCCCTCCAATGAATATTCGCCCATTTTATGGGCTTTTTATATGTTTCAAGAATTTAGAAAGTAGATAATTTTTATGTTTTGTGACGGATTTGTGACGAATCAACTCAAAAAAATACAAAAAACTTAAAATTATGTTTGTAATTTCAAGGTTTTAGCTCAATTCTACTAAACTTCATTTGATGTAATTTTATAGGTAAAATGGGATTTCATATGAAGTTAATTCTTTTTTTATATCTAGTTACTCAACATCTTGCAAAAACTTAGATAAAAACTCTTGACAATAATAAACTAAATGAATATATTATTGGTAGTTGATTTTTTTAAAAGCAATGACGGGCTTGGCAACCTAACAGCTCTATACAAACCAAAGAGAACAAAGTATGGTGGAACAGCGTTATAGTACGCCCATACAAATTTGTTCTCTTTTTGCTTTTATAAGGAGATGACTAACTATTAGAAGTCAAGTACTTTTTGATAGTTTGTTATAAATTGGAAAGAAACCCACGCCAAAAAGATTTCACAAAAGTGAAATTTTGAAAAAATTACAAATAGTAAATTTATTTCAGTAAAGACGGATCAAAATCAATGTTGTTTTTCTCTAAACAGTAATAACTCTAATCAGTTTTTTACAAACATGAGACAAAGCAACTCTATGACATTTACCTTCAGAGCGTTTCTTAAGGTAATAATCATAAAACTGAGGTGAATATCTTAGAATAATCATTGCAATATTCATAATTGCATATCTAAGATGCCCTGAGCCATGTTTAACCATCTTACCATTAGTTTCTAATGTGCCTGATTGGATAATGCTAGGTTCAAGACCAGCAAAAGCTAACATTTTATTTGGAGAGGTGAAATTTTTAATATCACCATATTCAGATAAAATAGTAGCAACAGAGATTTCACCTAAACCTGGAATAGTTAACATTTTAGGGCTAAGATCTTTGATAATTGTAGAAATTTGTTTATCTATTGGAACAATTTTGTCATTAAAATCATTAATTATAGAGACATAGGTAGAAATGAGTAAATCAGAATTAGCATCATGATAACCAACTGATTCTTTAGCAAGTTCTTTTAACTTGGCAAATTTGGCATAAGAAAATTTGCCGTGAGAAAAACAACAAATAGAATCATAATCTTTCATTAAAGATATGTGAGTAGTATTTTTATATTTTTCTAAAATATAAAGTAAAGTACCTGAAATTTTATTATTAAAA
>CAOKAG010000052.1 GCA_948466395.1 uncultured Mycoplasmatota bacterium | reverse complement strand
TAATCTATCGTTGGTTTGTCGTTACTTTGTAACTTTTGTTTGACAAACCTACAATGCTTCTCTAATTGTTAAAAAAATGGTATACTGATTTTATTATAGGTGAGTGTATGAAGATTAGTTTGTTTTTATCTAGTAGTATGATTGATTTTAAATTACCAACTTTTGTTTCAGGGAATTTTTCTTTTGATGAGCATGATGAACTTGAAAGTAAGTTAATTAATGTGGAAGCGGTAGAAGGGCATTGGGAACTTTATGGAACCGCTGAAGTAAAGATTATTTCAAACGATCGAGTTATTGAGCGGATTTCATTAGAAACTCAACATTTTTATATGTTAGAAAGAAATCAAGTTAGATCTATTCTATTTGTGAGTGATTTGAATTTTAAAGGAATTTTAGCGTATCAACTAGCAGATAATGGTACTTTTAGTATAGGAAATTTGACGAATCATACTCTTCAACTTAAAACTTCTTTTTTAAATCATGTGGCGTTTAACGTTTCTTTTGTCAATAATAAATATTCTGTTATTAAAAATGGAACGGGGGGAGGCGTTTATATAAACCATCAAATGATTTTAGATAATCAATTTGAGGTTTCAATAGGTAGCGAATTAGAACTTTTTGGGTTAACTGTTCTTTTTTTAAGAGGTTTCATTCTGGTTAATAGACTTAGTTTTTTAGAAGTTAAGGGCTTACAAAAATTTGTTTTTCCTTTATTAGATAAACCAAAAGAATTAGAAATTAAAGATCTTTCTTTATATGGAGAGGAGGATTATTACTCTAAATCGCCAAGGCTTAGAAGGGTGATTACAACAAAAGAAATTAATTTAAGTGCTCCGCCAAAAAATGGCGAAAGTCATGAGCTTCCTTTTATTTTAGTTGTGGGACCCATGCTTACTATGGGCATGACTTCTATTACCATGCTTGCTAATACTTTAATGCGTATTCAAAATGGAGAATCGGATTTTATAAAGTCTATGCCTCAACTTATGACTAGTGGTGCTATGCTGGCTTCTATGCTTTTTTGGCCACTCGCTACCAAAGCGTATAATAAGCGACAGAAAAAGAAAAAAGAGAAAGAAATTAAACAAAAATATTTAAAATATTTGTCTGAGAAAAGAAGAGAACTTGAGATGGAAAGAGAACAGCAAAAAGTCATTTTAATTGAAAATTTAATTTCTATAGAAGATTGTTTGACCATTTTACAAAATAAGAGTCTTCAGTTTTGGGATAAAAGAATCGATCAAAGTGATTTTTTAGTGGTGCGTTTAGGGATAGGAAGAGAGCTTTTGGAGGTGAAGATTCATTATCCAGAAGAAGGATTTACGATTGAAGAAAGTGAGCTTAAGTTTGAAGCGGATCGATTGGTAACTGAATTTAAATATATCGATCAGGTTCCTTTGGGGTATTCTCTTTTTACCAATAAAATTACTGCTGTAATGGGTTTACAAAGACAGGTCGTTTCGTTTACACATAATATCTTGTTGCAACTTTTAACGTTTTACAGTTATGAAGATTTAAAAATTGTTTTATTTACATCAGAAGAAAGGACAAATTATTGGGAATTTTTAAAATATTTACCACATACGTTTACCAATGAAAAAGATTTTCGCTTTTTTTCTAATCATTCTTTTAGTTGTAAAGAAGTTTGTGATTATTTAAATGTCGTTATGAATCTAAGAAGGGAACAGATAGGAAATAAAAAAGATAATTTTAAACCTCATTATTTAATTATAATCGATGGGTTTGATGCTATTTATCAAAATGATGTGATAAAAAACATGACAGAAATTGAAGAAAATATCGGTTTTAGTTTACTTATTTTAGAAAATGTTATGAGTAAATTACCTAGTAAATGTAATAATTTTATTTCTTTGGATGGAACAAATTCAAAGGTTTTAAAAAATGCCTATGATGAACAAACACAACTTTTTTTTAAAGAAGAAATTCATGAACATATTAATATGCTTCAAATTGCTAAAAATATGGCAAACATTCCAATAGAGTTTCAAGAAGGTTTTAAAGAACTTCCTAATTCGATTTCTTTTTTAGAGATGGAACACGTAGGGAAAGTATCTCAGCTCAATATTATCAATCGCTGGCAAAGTAATGATGTGACAACTTCTTTAAGAGCTGAAGTCGGTGTGGATGAACGTGGTGATTTAATGTATTTGGATTTACATGAAAAATACCATGGACCGCATGGCTTGATTGCTGGTATGACGGGGAGTGGTAAATCGGAATTTATTATTACTTATATTTTATCTATGGCCATTAATTATAGTCCTGACGATGTTGCTTTTATTTTAATTGATTATAAAGGCGGAGGATTGGCTTTTGCTTTTGAGAATAAAACGAATGGAATGGAGTTACCACACTTAGCAGGAACGATTACCAATTTAGATAAAGCAGAAATGGATCGTACTTTAGTGAGTATTGATAGTGAAATTAAAAGAAGACAACAAATTTTTAATGAAGCCAGAGATGTTCTAGGGGAAAGTACAATGGATATTTATAAATATCAACGTTTTTTTAAAGAAGGAAGATTAAAAGAACCGATTCCTCATTTGTTTATCATCAGTGATGAGTTTGCGGAGTTGAAAGCGCAACAACCAGATTTTATGGATAATTTAATTAGTGTTGCTCGTATTGGACGTTCATTAGGGGTGCATCTTATTTTGGCCACTCAAAAGCCGAGTGGTGTCGTGAATGATCAAATTTGGTCGAATACGAAGTTTCGCGTCTGTTTAAAAGTACAAGATGAATCGGATAGTAAAGAAATGTTAAAAAGACCTGAAGCAGCGAGTTTAAAACAGACGGGACGTTTTTATTTACAAGTAGGATACGATGAGTATTTTGCTTTAGGTCAATCTGCTTGGTGTGGGGCAAAGTATTATCCTAGTGATAAAATTATTAAACAAGTGGATAAAAGTCTTAATTATATTAATGAACAAGGACGAATTATTAAAAGCATCGAGGCCTCTAACTCAATTAGAATTGAAGCACAAGGTGAACAACTTTCAGCTATTTTAAATGAAGTGATTTTGGCAAGTCAAGAAACTAATAAAAAAGCGCGTCGTTTATGGCTTCCCAATCTGCCTGAAATTCTTTTAGAAGAAGAGTTGGAAAAGAGATATCAAGTAGGGCATGAACGTTTCCATGTTAAAAGTATTCTAGGAGAGTATGATGCTCCAGAAAGACAAGAGCAGGGCTTGGTTTTATACGACTTTTTAAATGATGGGAATACGATTATCTATGGAAACGATGGGGCTGAACGAGAAATGCTTCTTAATACGCTCATTTATTCTTCTATTAAAAATCATGGAGCGGATGAATTAAATTATTATATTATTGATTATGGTTCGGAATCGCTTCGTAAGTTTAAATCTTTATTACACGTTGGAGGCATTGTTTTTGCTGGGGAAGATGAGAAGTTTTATAACCTTCTTAAACTCATTAAAGAAGAAATTTCGAAACGAAAAAAATTATTTTCAGATTTTGGTGGGGATTATTTTAATTATATTCAATTAAATAAGGAATCCATTCCTATTAAAGTAATCATTATTAATAATTATGATTCGGTTTATGAAAATTATCCAGAACTTTACGATGAACTTCCAGAACTTGTTAGAGATTCGGAACGTTATGGTCTAATCTTTATTTTTACTTGCCATGCCATTAATTCTATTCCAAGCAAAATTAGTGGCAATTGTAAAAATACTTATGCTTTTAAGTTGAAAGATGCTAGTGATTATCTTACTGTTTTTGGGGTAAGAACAAAAATTGTCCCTCGAGATATTAAGGGAAGAGGCGTTATTAATAATGAAGGCTTACATGAATTTCAAGTTTGTTGTATTAAAGAAAGTGATCAAGAGACTAATGATTATTTGTTTGAGTTTGTAAAACAAAGAAATCTGAATACCAAAAATCATGCGACGAAGATTCCCGTCTTACCTTCCATTGTTCGTCTTCAAGATATTAAAGACTCTATTCAAGACATTCATCAAATTCCAATTGGGATTAGTAAAAAAGAGTTAGAAGTGGTTTGTGTTGATTATTTTATGAATTTAGGGAACCTTATTACGTCTAATAAACTTTCGAATACTGAAAAATTTGTTAGAAGTTTACTTTATTTATTTCGCTTGATGCCGAATACGAACATTATAGTTTTAGATGCCCATCACTTTTTAAATTTAAATAAGATGGAGTATCCAAATTATTATACGAGTGATCTGGATACGGTTTTGGATCAACTGATTGAATACGTCCATAAATTAAAAGAAATTGGAAGTCAAAATAAGGGTTTTGTTTTAGTGTATGGGATTAATAAATTAATGGATAAATTAGAGGATAAGAAGAAGTTTGAAGAATTTATAAAAGTCATTAAAGCCTATGAAAACATTACCGTTATCCTAGTTGATGATGCTTCAAAGATTAAGAGCTATTCTTTTGAGTCGTGGTTTACAAATTTCTTTTCAACTAGTGATGGAATTTGGATTGGTCGAGGCTTATCGGATCAAACTCTACTTCGCTTGACGACTATTAATAAAGAAATGACAATGGATTATAAAAATGATATGGGTTTTTATGTGTCTGAGAATATGGGAACATTGTGTAAATTTATAGATTTTTATAGTAAGGAGAAAGAAGATGCAGAATAAAGTTTTAATTCATTTAATGGTTCCAGAACTGGCTAGTGATTTTGATGTTTTTATTCCTGTCAATGAACTCATTTGGAAAATTCAACTTCTTCTTTTAAAATCGGTTTGTGATTTATCTCAAATCCAAATGAATCAAAATTTAAATTATTATTTATTGAATAAAGATACCAATCGTATTTACAATAGTAATGAAATTGTTATCGATACCGATATTAGAAATGGAACAGAGCTTTTGCTTCTTTCTAAAAGTTTAGGAGAATAAATAGAATCGAGTTGATAAAAGTGAGTGAAGTAGGAAAAATAAAAGTGGCTATAGAAAATCCCATGGATCGAATTTTAGATAATTATGAGCCATCTTCATTAAAAAGTGATACTCATGCCAGTGAGACAAAAATGAATTCTATGAAAATAGAATCTTTTGATGTCTCTTCTTTTAATTTTAATTCTCAACCCTCTATTCATGAAGATTTTAAAAATTTAATGAATAGAGATAAGGCGTTTCAGCCGAGTGTAGAAGAATTACAAAAATATTATGCTCTTTTGAATAGTGAAAAGACGTCATTAAATCAAGAAGAGTATCTTTTATATGTTAAATGTTATAAATATGAAAGACGACAAGAGTTAGAAAGTTATCATGAGTTATTAAAAATTGTAAATGAAGAGTTGGAGAACCAAAAAGAAATTAGACAAGTTGGTCAAAAATGGATGCGTTCGATAGAAACCTCAACTGAAGATATGGATAACTATGTAAAAAGCTTAGTTATTCGTTATAAAAATGTGGCTAGTTATCATCATTTAGAAGAAAATGAGTTATTAGAAAAAGAATTAAAACGTTATGATTTAAAGATTTATGATATTGAGAACGCATCAGTTGAAGAGTTGATAGCGCTTTTTAAAAATAAAGATGAAGATATAAAAAAAAGATATGCAGAAATTGATAGGTAAAAGAAAATGTTAGAGGGGTACATTAGACAAGAAACAGAATATCAAAGTTATGAAGATTTTTACAATTCTATGTTAGAAATGGATGAGAGTAAAATTTTATTAGAAAGTGCAATTAAAACCACTGATAAGTTTATTACTAGTGCAGAATACAGTCATTTGTATTTGTTAGAGGCGTATCAAGTGTATGAAAATAATGAAGAAATCATTACGTCTTTAGAAGGGTATCAAAATAATCATACTATTTTTTATACGAATTTAAGTCAAATTGATGCTTTAGCTAGAGCTAGTCAAGTTCAGCCAGAGTTAGGGAAAATGTATAATTATTTATATGAAACTCAAGGAAAAGAAAAAGCTAATGATTATTTAGAAAAGATGGAAGAGACATTAAATCAAATTAATGGTCAAGTCAATGCAGAGAAGTTTTTAACCACTTTAAAAGATGAAAAACAATGGCAAGATTATTTAGAGAATCATTTAAAAGTTGGGGGAAAAGGAGTGAGTGATGGTCTTGAGTCGTTTAGAGAAGGAATAAGTGATTGGTTAACTGGTCAAGATTTTTATAGTGAAAGTGAATATGAAGCTTTGTATATTATGCAAGCTTTACAAGGCTCTAGTGAAAAACATTACGATTGGGCTTTATCACATAATTATAGTATGACTCAAAGTATAGGGAACATGTTGCCAAGTATCGCTCTTAGTATGTTGTTAACACCTGCAGTAGGAGGAAGTGTAGCTTCTACAGTGGGAAGTATCAGTATGGGCGTGAGTGCTGGAGGAAAGAGTTATCATCAAGCTTTAGTAGAAGGACATGATACAGCTAGAAGCGTCTTTTATGGTGTTTTAAATGGTGTAAGTGAAGCCGCTTTACAAAAGATGGTAGGAGGCATAGTGGGCTTAAGTGAAGTTGAAGTTGTCGATTTAAAAAGTTTAGCGGTATCCATGTTACATGAGGGAATAGAAGAAGGAAGTCAAGAGTATTTAGATGCTTTATTTAAGTATGGTTTATGGCAGGAAAAACAAGATTTAAGTGAATTAAATCAAAATGCTTTTTTATCTGCAATTTATGGAAGTTTAACTGCTGGAGCTATGAATGGTGTAGGATTAGGGGTTCAACGAATCGGTGATGCTAGTGATGTGCATGTATGGGGTGAAAATTTAGGAGAGAATCAGGCGAATAATGAAATAAGAGCAATGCCTTCATTTCATGAAAGAGACGAAGTAGAGGTTTTAGAAGATTTTGAAATAGATAGTGAACGTATTAAAGATTTTAATACTCAAGTTTATCAAGAAATTTTAAATCATAATCCCGAAATTCAAAATTATGTTCAAGAAAGATTTGATTATATGACTTCTAGTTCAAAAGTATTTAAATTTGATTTAAAAACGGAATTTGGGCAACAGATCGCTTCTATTTTAGAAAAGACGGTACATAATGAAAAAATTTCAACGTCAGTAAAAAAAATTTTAAAGAATTTAGACATTATGACGAATCGTTTTGATAATTTTAGAGTTGAATTAAATGACAGCCTTACAGCTTTTGTCTATCCTATTAAAAGTTTTATGAGCCAATTGATTGATCCTCATATTCTTATGACTTCTAGTCAATTAAATTCAGAGGTTTTTTTTCATGAATTTGGACATGCTATATTACATCTTTTTTCAAAAAACGTTAATCCTGTAAATTTAGAATTAATAGAAAGTGATGATATAAATCAGGTTCTTTTAAGGGCTCAGAATCATGTATTTGAAAATATTAATCAAATTGAAATTTTAAATAATGAACTGAACAATGATTATAATAAGGTTACACAAGAAACTATAAAATGGTACAATGAAATTCGAGAAAGTGAAGCTATTAAAACTAAATCCTTAATTGATCATTTGTATGAAAGTCATAATATTGAGGCTTTAAAAGAATTGTATAATAAAGCGGTTCATAGTCCTAATACATCTGATCGAATAAAAACTCTTTTAAGTGACTATCATTTTATGCCTTCACAGTTTGATGACGTTATTAAAAACAGAGAGTTAATGGTTAAGATAGCCCAAATTTCCCACAATGTCGAAGCTCAAGTTTTTCATTTAAATGAAATCATGTCTGATTTTAATTATTATGGAGATAGTAAAAAACTTATTAGTATGATAAGTTCAGTTGTAAAAGGTTTTAAGATTAAAAAGAAAGATGGGACAGAAATAAATTTAAAATATGGTCATTCAGAAGAGTATTATACTCAAAATACAAGTGCTTTTGATGAATTATTTGCTGACTTTTTTTGTTTAGAAGCTCATGGAAGAGAGGCTTCATTAAATACGTTTAAAATTTTAGTAGGAGATGAATTATATCAAGTTTTAGAACAACAATTGAATGCTATCGCTGATCAAGTCATGATCATCTCTAAATAACAAATTTGCAGTTTATTTCTATAAATATTTTTTATTTTAATAATTTAGGGTTTAATTGAATTTTTTCATTACATAAGAACAACATAGATTCATAAGGTGAATTCTCTTTTATGGCATCTTTACATAATAGTGCATACAAACTATGCATATTTAAACTGGATTTTACTTTTTCACTTTACCAAAAAAAACAGAATAATATCTTTTAATACTATTTTGTGTTGATATTGAAACTTTAAATTGCTATAATTGTCTTATTAATAGGATACTTGTAATCGAAGCGTTATAAGTTTGAAATAAAGGAGTGCGTTATGAGAAAAAAGAGAGTTATATTAACCGTTATCTTTCTATTACTTGTTTTATGTGGTGTGATAGGAATAAGTTATGCTTATT
>CAOKAG010000051.1 GCA_948466395.1 uncultured Mycoplasmatota bacterium | reverse complement strand
TAAACAAAGAGCTTGAGAGTTTTTCTTTCTTACAACTGTCAAACTTGGGATTATAGCAAAGAAAAGTTTTTTTTTAAATAGGTTATTTTTTGGTTGCTTTTAAATAGTTTATTTTTATTCCTTCTTTTCTAAATTTACTTTCGTATTCCGTTTCTATATTTTCATCCTCGTTGTAATCAAGGCTTACGTCTATAAAGGTATAACCAAAGTTATTTAAGTCTTTTAAAGAACTTTCAAAAAGCGTTAAGTTATCGGTTTTTTGAATAATGATTTTTTCTTGTTTAAATATTTTTTCATAGATGTTTAAAAAAAGAGGACTGGTTAATCTTCTTTTAGCATGACGCTTTTTAGGCCAAGGATCAGAAAAATTCAAATAAAGACAACTGATTTCATTTTTAAAGATGGTTTCTAAATTTTTGGCATCTTCTAAAATAAATTTTAAGTTTGGTAAAGGCTTTTCTTCTACTTTTTCTAGAGCTCTTAATAAGATGCTGTCGTATTTTTCGATTCCTATAAAATTAATGTTAGGATTTTTTAAGGCTTTTTCGTAAATAAATTGCCCTTTTCCACAACCAATTTCGATTTGTATTTCATTGTTATTTTTAAATAATTCTTGATGTTTTCCACAATAATTTTGAGGATTTTTAATTAAAGCCTCGCACTTATTAATTCGCTGCGTGGCATTTTTAATATTTCGAATACGCATTTTTATCACTACTTTCTAATTTTAGGCATATACTTTAAATGTAAGGAAGTGTTTTATATGAAAAAAGACCGTAATACTTTTTTTAATGAAGCGAATTTTTCACAGTCCAGTTTTGTACCTAATATGCCAACTATGCCTATGCCTTATGCCAATTCGACACAAGCAAGTCAGAGTTTTTACGCTGGACCGACCCCTAATTTTAATCAAGGCAATGTAAACGATTATGCAAGTGATCTTGAGTCTCGCTTATCAAAAATAGAACGTCAAATTAATCGAATGGATGCCCGTATTAGTAAACTAGAAAGTAAAGATTTTACATCCGATACGACATTAAATAACAATATGTATATGCTTTAATCACCACTTACCTTTTCGGGTAAGTTTTTTTGTTATTTTATTTAATAAAGCTTCTCCAAAAATACTTTTTAATAGCCCCATTTTATAAGAAACAAATAAATAGATGCCTCCACCTAGAAGGCTTATTATTGAAATGTAGCCAATGGAGTAAAGACGACTGTTTAAGTTGAGCGGTAAAATTTTTTTTAAGAGAAGCACACTAAGAATCATGCATCCTGTAGGGATTAAAATTTTCTTAGCGGTTTTATACGTTTCTTTATAACTTAATTGATGCTCTTTGTTCAATTTTTTTAAAGAAAGGGTGAAAGCTAAAATGTAGCCAATGGCGGTCGATAGAATGGCTCCTAGGTAAGGAGGCCAATTTAGTTTATAAAATAAAAGCATCAAAGGAATGTTTAAGACCATGTTGGTGGTTAGCCCAATGCCTATGCTTTCATAAACGGTTTTTGATTTGTTTAAACCATGTAATGTGGAATTGGTAATTAAGAATAAGTTATAAAATAAGGAAACTAGAATTTGAACGGAAAAGATTAAGGAACCCATTTGATTTTGACCATAAAAGACACGCCAAACGCTTTTAGATAATAAAGATAAGCCTAAACACATAGGAATACAAGTGACTAAAATAATTTGTAGGGCTTTGTTGAACTTGTTTTCGACTTCTTTGTAGTTTTTTAATGTGTAGGCTCCTACAATGGTGGGAATTAAACTTGTAATCATGCCTGTTGCAATGGAATTGACAATCATACTGATTTTTGTTGACCAAGTTGTTATCGCACTGGTTGCAAATTCTACAGTACTGGCATCCATTCCTAAGTGTTCGAGTGTTCTTAAAATCATAACCATATCCATAAAATTATTGATCGAAAAAATAATATTGATGATAATAAATGGCATGGCGTAACGGATGATTTTTTTACCGATTTCTTTATTGGTTACCGCATCTTTCGTTTTAATTTGAGTTAAACCTAATTCTTTTTTAGCTTTTTGCATTTTTATTAGGACATAAAGGGTTGCGATGAAACCTCCTACAAAAGCGCCTGTGATTGCTAAACCAATTGTATTTTTTAAAGAGAAATGGAAGAGATGAATGGCTAAGAAACTCCCACCTAAGATTACAACGATTCGAAAAACTTGTTCAATAATCTGACTAACTGAGGAAACATTTATGATGTTGTGTCCTTGTAAATAGCCTTTGGCAACACTTAATAAGGGGACAACTAAAATGGCTAGGGATACACATCGAATGACAAAGGCAACATCACTTACGCTGTTTCCCCCATCTAAATCTCCTATAATTAATTGGGCAAGAGGATTTGCAAAAAAGATTAAGAATAGGAAAATCAGTACCGATAAAAATAAGACCATTTTTATTCCGATTTGGTACGCTCTTTTTTTAGCGTCCATCATTTTTAATGTGTTGTATTCTTTAATGATTTTACTTAAAGCTAGAGGAAGCCCTGCACTTGAAATGTCTAAAAAGATTACATAAATGTTGTAACCATAAGCATAAAGAGCACTTCCCTTTTCTCCAACCATAGAATAAAAAGGAATGACGTAAAGCATTCCCATTATTTTAGTTATAAAAATGGCTAGAGTTGCTATAATGGTTCCTTCAATAAATGAACTTTTTTTCAATTCTATCACTCCGACTTCGAGGTATAAATAATCATAGCGGAAAAACAATAAATTTGTTCTTCTCCACAAACATTGATGGCCACTTGATATTTAATATCAATTATATCACTATTTGTACTCGATAGAAAAGCATTTATTGCCTTTTCTAAATCTTTTTCGTGTGATTCATCAAAACATTTTACTTTCATTTTATCACCTAGAAAATCATAACAAAGGCTTATTAAAAAAAATGGCGAAACTTGCCTTTATATTGTTTTAAAGGCCCATAAGTTTTTAATTTGATGTTCTAAAGTTTCATAAGACCAAAGTTTGTTACTTCTTTCTTTACTATTAGGGTCATGAATGATAAATTTACCGTCTTTCATGCCTGTTATTAAGATAATGTGTCCTGTTGTTGTGAAATCTCCTGGACGCATGCTTAAAAGAATGGGATGATTCTTATTTAATTCTTCGTTTATTTTCTTTTTGGAAAGCGGAAGGCTCTCTCCTTCTATTCCAAAGTGTTTTACTCCTGTTGTAAAAAAACTCCAACTGGTCCCGTTTTGATAATAGCCTTTTTTTTCAGCATAGGTGGCGATATCATAGGGCGTGAATTCATTTTTTCCTGTTAAGCCAGCTATAATCATGGCAATGGATGTAGGACCGCAACCGTTTACCGCTACGGTGCTGTTTCCATATTTTCCATACCCCCATCTTTTGTCGTATTGAAGTAAAAGAGGATAGACCCCTTTTTCTACGTATCCTATGTTGTCAGTAAAAACTTGGTTTTTCATTTGATTGTAGTCTAAAACATAATCGATTAAATCTACATTTCTACTTAACATTTCTAATAAGACGGTGGGATACGCTTCTTGATTTTCGATAATTTTTATGATTCGTTTGTCGTATTTTGAAAGTTCGTAAAGAGACTTGGTTAAGGTATCTTTTTGTAATAGGTATTTTGGTAAATTTATTTCTTTATGTAATGTCACTAGAGAAAAAAATAAAATACCACCGAGTATGAGAATGATGACGCCTTTTTTTAATTTCTTTTTTTTCATTTTGCTCCTCCTTTAATAAAAAAAACAATTATAAATCTATAAAAATTATAGTTTTTTATAATTGTTCTTGCTTTATTTTTTTCTTAGCTTAATCTTAAGTTTTTCTTAATTTAGGGGAAGCGTCACTTCAAAAATGGTTTCTTGTTTCTTGCTTTTTGCTTCTATGGTTCCTCCATGTAATAAAACGATTTCTTTAGCAATGGCAAGGCCTAGGCCACTTCCTCCAGTTTTAGAATTTCTAGAGGCATCCAGTCGATAAAATTTTTCAAAGATACGATCAAGTTTTTCTTGAGGAATTTCACTGCCTTGATTGATGATTTTAATGGTTACTTGTTTGTTTTCTTCTTTTACTTCAATCCAAATGTCTTTTGTTTTATTACTATAATTAATGGCGTTTTTTATTAGGTTATTAAAGACACGAGCCATTTTAAGGGGATCAACAAAAATAGAGAGGTTCTTTTTTCCTTCTAAGTGAATTTCTTTGTTTAATTCTTTTAGTGTGGGATAAAAGTCATCTATGATTTGTTCAAGCATGAGACTTAGATTGACGTCTTCTTTTTCTAAAATAATTTTCTCCGAATTAAAACGAGCGGTTTCAAAGAGTTCGTTCACTAATTCTTCAAGTTTGTAAGATTTTTCTAACGCAATTTTGATGTATTTTCTTTGTTTTCTTTTCGGCATGTCTTCGATTTCTTCTAAAAGTGAAAGATACCCAATCATAGATGTTAAAGGAGTTTTGATATCGTGTGCCAAGTAAATGATTAGTTCGTCTTTTTTTTCTATACTTTCTTTTGCGAGCCTTTCATTTTTTTCATTACGCATTTTTAAATAGTTTAATTTATTTTCTAAATCAGCTAGTTCTTTAGGTAATTCTATACTTGTTTTTTCTTTATTAAATAAATGGTCGATTTGTAGAACGGTACAAGTGATGTAAAAGTCGATTTTTTTTAACATTTTGAATACTAAGTAAAGGATTAAAAGCCCCCAAATTAAAAGGAAAAATAGAAAGGAAAAAGAACTTAAAAAAATAAATTTAAAGATTTTTAGTAAGGCAAAGTACAGATTGGGAGAGAATTGATAGAGCCAATTAAAATCCAATTGAGTGATTGTAAAAAGCATTAATAAATAAAAAAGTGGAAGAAGAATGCTAAGGAGTAAAACTTTAATAATCAACTTTGAAAAAGCATGGCTTATTAGATTATTTTTCAATTTTATACCCCACTCCATAAATGGTTTTAATGTATTTTGGATTTTTGCTTGTGTCGCCCATTTTTTCTCTTAAATGTCTTATGTGAACCATAATGGTGTTGTTGTCTTTATCAAAATAATCCATCTTCCAAATTTGTCTAAATAAATCATCACTTTTTAAAACGGTTCCCCGATTTTTGCATAAAAGCCATAGTAAGGCAAATTCTGTTTTGGTTAGGGTAATCTTTTTTTCATTTAAATAAAATTCATGCGTGGTGTTGTTGATTTGAATTCCTCGAAATTCAATTTTATTGTCATTCGGGCTATAAGCGTTGTATTTTTGGTATCTTCTTAATTGAGCTTTGACACGAGCAATCAGTTCTAATGGTTCAAAGGGTTTGGTTAGATAATCGTCTGCTCCAATGGTTAATCCTTTTATTTTATCGATTTCCTCTACTTTAGCGGTAGCAAAAATAATGGGAAAGTTATAATTTTTTTCTCTTATTTTTTGAACGAGTTGAAAGCCATCAATAACGGGCATCATGACGTCTAGGATAGCCAAATCGATTTTTAAGGTTTCTAATTGTTCTAATGCTTCTTCGCTTCGATAGTATTTGTAAACGTTAAAGTTTTCATTTTTTAAATAAATTTCCACTAAATCCGCGATTTCTTTTTCATCCTCTACAACTAATATATTACTCATACTTCTTTCCTTTCAAGGGTATTATAACATAGGTTTGAATCCTTTTATTCTTAATTTTTTCTTAAATTTTCTTGGGTGTTTTTTATTTTTTCATTTTAAGAGCTCAATAAATTTAGGTAAAAAGATTAAAATGCCGATGATGCTACTAGCAATAGCGAATACTAAGACCGCTCCAGCGGCGATGTCTTTGGCTTTCTTCGCTTTTTCATTTTTTTCTTCGGTGATTAAGTCCACTGTGGTTTCTATAGCGGTATTAAAAAGTTCTCCACTAATAACGAGTGCAAAGCAAAAGATACACGCAATCCATTCTAAAATACTTATTTTTAATAATATACCAAATAGAAGGACAAAACTTAATATGGCAATGTGGATTTTCATATTTCTTTCACTTTTAAATGAGGACCCTATGCCTTCGAAAGCGTATTTAAAACTATTTATTAGTTTTATCCAATTTTTTTTCCATTTAAAGTTGTTGTACGCTTTAATAAAAAGGTAGAGATAAAATGTAGAAAATAAAAGTCCCCCTACGACATCTGAAAAGTAATGTACGCCTAGGTAGATTCGACTAAAACTAATTAGAAAAATGAAGACACTGCTTATTATTACAGTAAGGGCTTTAGTGACTTTCTTTTTTTGTTTTTGAAGGATTAGATAGGTTAAAAAGCCATAAAGAGACAAAGAAACCATGGCATGACCTGAGGGAAAGCTATAACCGGTTTCGGTGATGAGGTTTATGGATAGTGGTCTTAGTCTTTTTACGATTAGTTTAAAGGTTTGATTTAAGAAAATGATTCCAAAAAGATTGATATAAGTTGCCACTACTTTCTTTTTATCTTTAATAATTAAGGTTATAATTAATAAAAGAAAGATTAAAAAGATGGGATGGCTTCCCCAAGTCACGCTTTTCATGATGTTTGTTAATGCATCATTTATAAGAAAGTGATTTAAACTGGTGTATACTTTCGTGTCTATAAAAATTATTTTATCTGTAAATAATACTTGCGAAATGAATAAAAAAAGAAGAAAACAAATTATCACTCCTCCTATTAGAACGGGGTTCTTTTTTTTCATTTTTAAAGTCTCCTTTCTCTTTTTATAAAATGAAAACTAGAGTTTGCTCTAGTTTATATAATTGTGTTCATCATGAGTTTGTAAACTTTTTTTAAGTTTTCTTTTTTATCATGATTCATACTAATAAAGTTAATATGAAGTTGATAACCGCTGTCTAAGCTAAATAAGAGTTCCACTTTTCCTGGTTTATAATTTATTGCACTTGTTGAAATGGATTTATAAGGAACCATGTGAATTTTTTTGTAATAAATCGCTACAGTGTCACGGTCAAATAAAATCATTCTTTTGTTGGTAAAAACAACGTAGTCTTTGTTATTTTTATAGGCTAAGACTATTTTTTCAAATTCTTGATTTATGTATTCTTTGGTGTAATCTGGAAGCGTTTCGCTGTCTAGAATTTCTGTTTTAAAATCAAAATATTTTGTTAATTCTTTAAACTTCATGTATGCCATTTTATTTTACCTCATATTAAATGCTTTCATTGTATTTTTAAGTATACTATTTTTTTCTTTGTTATAAACCATATTTACGGTATTGACTAAGTTTTTAGCTTCATCATATAGTTCAATTTTATAGACTGTACTATAAGTAACGGTGTATTCTTTTACAAAATCAGTACTTTCATAAGGACTATAGATTTTCATCCAAGAATAGGCTGTATTTTTGACACTAATATGATTTGTTTCAAAGAAAGTCATATCTTCAAATACAAAAGGCTCTTCATCTAATTTGTCAATTGTAAAAGTTATTACTTCTGATTTATTCTTGGCTTTATCTTCTGCATAAATAGTATACGTTCCATTTTCAGATAATTCTGTTCCTAAAGTGTATGGCATGTTTTCTCCATCTTTCGTTAGATAAACGGTTACTTCTTGAGTTTCATTTGAAATGGTGATGCTTACATTTTCTTCATAAGTCGTATTATTTGTAACGCCTTCTATTATAGGGGCTTCTGTATCAATGGTAAATGTAATTTCCGTTTGATTAAAAGCTTTGTCAATAACAACTAAGTTATAAACATTATCACCTGTTAGGTTTGACAGACTTTCTAATGTGACTTCTTCATTATTTAAATAAATTTTGAATTCATTTTCCTCTTTAATTGTAATTGATACAGGTGTGTTAACGTAAGCATTCTTTTCAATGCCTTCAATGATTGGACTTGTTGTATCGTCTAGGATTTTAGCTAATTCATCTAAAATAAGCGTTAATTCCTCTTTTAAAGTTGCATTTTCTAAATTATTTACTTTGTCCATTATTTGATTGTTTGTTCTGTAATCTCTTGCTTCATTCATTTCGTCTTTGCTGGTTGCTTTTGTTACTTTTTCTTCTAAAGTTTGAACTAATTTTTTTACAATAAGATCGTTTTGTAGTTCATCTAATTTGTCTTGTAGTTCTTGTTTTTTGTCTGGGTCGGTTATTTGATTGATTTTATCTTGTGCTTTATCGATATTCTCTTGTGTTAAATCATTTTTTGCATCTTCTATTGCTTGTTCAGCATCTTTAATTTTATTCTCTTCATCAAGTTTATTTTGTAGTTCATCTAATTTATCTTGTAATTCTTGTTTTTTATTTGGATCTGTTACTTGATTGATTTTATCTTGTGCATCATCTAGATTATCTTGAGTTAGATTATTCTCAGCGTTATCTAGAGCATTTTCGGCATCTTTAATTTTGTTCTCTTCATCAAGTTTGTTTTGTAGTTCATCTAGTTTATCTTGTAATTCTTGTTTCTTGTCTGGGTCTGTTATTTGGTCGATTTTATCTTGTGCATTATCTAGATTATCTTGAGTTAGATTATTCTTTGCATCTTCAATTGCTTGTTCAGCGTCTTTAATTTTGTTTTCTTCATCAAGTTTGTTTTGTAATTCATCTAATTTATCTTGTAATTCTTGTTTTTTATCTGGGTCGGTTATTTGATTAATTTTATCTTGTGCTTTATCAATATTCTCTTGTGTTAAATCATTTTTTGCATCTTCAATTGCTTGTTCAGCATCTTTGATTTTGTTCTCTTCATCAAGTTTATTTTGTAACTCATCTAATTTGTCTTGTAGTTCTTGTTTCTTGTCTGGATCTGTTACTTGATTGATTTTATCTTGTGCATCATCTAGATTATCTTGAGTT
>CAOKAG010000050.1 GCA_948466395.1 uncultured Mycoplasmatota bacterium | reverse complement strand
TACTTCTTAATAAAAAGCTCCCTATTTATTTGGGAACTTTCTATTTAATTCTTTCTTTTATTTAAATTCTTTTCAGAAAAAAGGAATTATTTTGAAAGACTCTTTTTTATTTCCTTTTCCATTTTTTATAGAACTAAGAAAACGTTGAGAACTTTAGTTTCTAGTATTTTTAATGATACAAAATGTACAACTTTTTTATTTTTATTTGCAATCGACGTCATTCGACTAATTAAACCATAACCACCTCTATAATAAACCCCTTAGAAAAGAGGAAAATTATAATGAAAAAAGAACTATTACTTTTAAAACGAGAATTTGAAAAAATAAAAAGTCTTGGATACATAAAATCTTCTAGAAAAGGATTCACAGGAATTGGGAAAACTTTTGAAGATTTAATTGGAAAAGAGGAAGATAAACTTGAGATGCCTGATTATCATGGTATTGAAATCAAAACAAAAAGAGGTTATTCCAAAAGTTATGTCCATTTGTTTCACGCAACACCAAAGGGTAAAAACGATTTTGAAATCAAAAGATTATGCAAAACTTACGGTTATCCAGATAAGATAAAAAAAGAATATAAAGTGCTAGCATTCTCTATACAAGGGAATAAATCCGTTTTTGTCGCCAATCGATTTCTATTTAAACTAAGTATAGATTATGAAAATAAAAAAATATATTTAATTATTTGTGATAAGAATATGCAATTAGTTGAACAGGATATTTATTGGGACTTTGATTTAATACAAGAAAAGTTGGAAAGAAAATTGAGCTATTTAGCTTTTATAAAAGCATGGTCAAAAACGATAAAAGGTATAGATTATTACAACTATTATGCTATTCAATTTTATGAATTAAAAAGTTTTAGTGTTTTCTTGTATTTAATGGAGCAAGGGGTTATTAGAATCACTTTTAATATAGGCGTTTTTCGAGAAGGGCCTAGAATGGGCGAAATACATGACCGGGGAACTAGCTTCGAAATAGAAGAACAAAATATCCAAAAATTGTTTAATCAACTAAATATTTAATTAAAAAGGTTTTTAGTATGGTTTGAGCCCAAGGGGATTGCAAAAATAAAAAAAGTTACCAATTAAGATAACTTTTTTAATAATCAAACTGGTCGGGAAGACAGGATTTGAACCTGCAACCCCTTGGTCCCAAACCAAGTGCTCTACCAAGTTGAGCCACTTCCCGAAAAACAAAGTTCATTCTATTTTTTCTTTGTTACGCTTTTCATTTTATCATAAAGTTTGGTATTTGTGAACTCTTTTTTGCTATTTTTCTATTTTTTCTTTAAGAAAGACACTGAAATTCCCCTTTTTGGCCTTTATTTTTTAGAAAAAGACTAACATTATTGGTCTTCCTAAATTATTCTATGCCCTAATTGGCTTTATGGTGAATCAATTTTTTTTAAAATCTATAATTTTTTTTCCTTCATTTTTGACTTTTCATTTTCAAATTAATGATTTAATAATTTTTCTAATTCTTTGAGCTCATGTTCTACTATTTTAAATCCTTCATTTAATAAAGTCGAATCGGTCAAATCTATTTTCAATATTTTTAATAAATCAAACGCATAGTGGCTACTGCCTGAAGCTAAGAAATTTAAATAGTTTTTTTGTGATAAAGTTTTTTCTTCTACTAAATTGTGAACAACTAAACTAGCCATTAAAAGACCCGTTGCGTATTTATAAGGGTAATAACTATGACGATAAATGTGACCCAACTTCATCCATTCAATAAAATTCAGATCATCATAAATGACATCTGTTCCATAATATTTTTTTATTATTTTTTCATACTTTTCCGTTAATACTTTTGGTGTTAAAGGGCTTGTTTTTTTAGTATCATATAATTCTTTTTCAAATTCAGTATACATTGTTTGTTTATACACCGTGGTAAAATAATTTTCGATTTCCTTACTTAAATAAAAAATTTTTTCTTCTTTCGTTGTTGCGTTTTCACTTAAGTAACGATTCAATAAAATCTCATTAACAATTGAAGCGATTTCTCCAACAAAAACGGTACTCTCTTCATAAATGAAAGGAAGGTGTTCTTTTGATAAATAATCATTAACACTATGCCCAATTTCATGTATTAAATTTTTTAAATCAACATAAGTGCCTCTAAAATTTAGAAAAGAATAGGTATGCCAAGAAAAGATAATCGTTTGGTGTTTATTAGGAGTTAATTCTGCGTCAATGTGTCCATTTAAAAGATAATCTATCACTTCTAAGTATTTTTCTCCTAACGGTTTTAACGCTTGTTTTACAATTTCTATCGCCTCTTCTATCGTATATTTTTTATCTAAATTGGAAACAATAGGAACACCAAAATCGTATAAATGAGGCTTCTCTATTTCTAAAACCCTCGCTTTTATTTTTAAATATTTTCGAATTATTTTTATATTATTATTCACAGATTGTATTAATGAATCTATTATCTTAGAATCAATATTTTCTTCAAACAACACTTTTTCTAATACAGAAGAATAGTTTTCTAACTCCGCATTTTTGACTCTATACCCAATAATTTTGTCTAAAATATTTGCAAAAGCCTTTTCTTTTTCTTTAAAGTCTTGATTGACTACCAAATAGGTTTCTTTTCTTAGTTCACCATTTTTTGAAGAAAGATAGTCATTGCTATTCGTGACATTTAGCTCTATTAATTCGCCTTCTCTATTTATTTTTCCATAATCTATATCACGCAAAAGTTTATTATATGAATCTATTTGTTTATTTATTTCGTCTTTATTTTGTCTTATTTGAATTTCTTCAAAATCCTTGCTGTGTGTTTGCATGCGAAACCTATTTTCTAAGTAAAATTCATAAATCTTTAAATTTTTATTTTTAGTCATATAGTTTTCTATTTGTTCATGACCTAATTTTAAAATTTTTGATTTGATAAAGTTAAGTTCAGCCTCCACTTCTGTGGTTAATTGTTCTGCTATTTGTTTTTGTTTTAAGCACTCTTCATTATAGATGTCTTTATAATATTTTAGAGAACCATAAACTAAGGCCGTATTGGCTCTTTCCCTTATCGCCCATTCTTTTTCAAGTAATTCAAATACTATTTCTTCATCTAGTTTGGAATTTTCTTGTTTTTTTATTTCTTTTAAGTCCTTTTCTATTTGTTCTTTTAATTTATAAAAGTCTTTGTCGTTTTTAAATAATTCTTCTAAATTCCAAACTAATTTCATTTTGGTCACCTCATAGATTTATTATAGAGCTAAAGAAAGTATTCGTAAATAGTCTTTAATCTATTTAAGTTCTTCATAAAAAGCTTTTTGACTTACAATGGCAATCACTGGCTCTTGTTCATCGCTTGCAAAACAAAAAAATTCCTCATTTTTTATTTTAATTTTCCTTGATACATATCTTGAAAGATGCCTGACGTTTGAATTAAATCTTGATACGTTCCTTTTTGCACAATCTTTCCTTTGTCAAAAACAAGAATGGCATCACAGTTTTCCAATGTCGTTAAACGATGGGCAATTGAAATAATGGTTGTGTTGTTTTCTATTTTTAATTTTTCAATTTCTTTTTGAATGTATTTTTCAGAGGTGTTATCTAAAGCACTCGTTGCTTCATCTAAAATTAAAATTCTTGGTTTCCTTAAAAAGATTCTAGCAATAGCCAGTCTTTGTTTTTGTCCTCCCGATAAATTATTTCCTCCCTCAGCAATTCGAGTGTCGTATCCTTCTGGTAAATTTTCGATAAAATCATCGATAAAGGCTTTTTTAGTTGCCTCTTTTATTTCTTTTTCACTGACCTTTTTTTGTAGTCCATAACAAATATTTTCTTTAATTGTTCCAGCAATTAAGAAAGGATTTTGGGGAACCAAAGCTATCTCTTTGGCTATTTCTTTTCGCGATAAAGTATCTAAATCAAAAGAATTAATGAGCACAGTTCCACTACTTTTTTGTTCTAGTTTCGTTAAGATTTTAATCAAGGTTGATTTTCCACAACCACTAGGTCCCGCAATACCAATAAATTCTCCTTCTTTTATTTGTAAATTTAACTGTTGAAGAATTTTTTTACCTTTTTTTTCATATTGAAAGTTTAAGTTTTCAATAAAAATCATTTCTTTTGTCTTCTGTTTTTTTATCGTTTTAGAAGGTACTTGATAAGAAAAGTCTTTTTCTAAATCAATAAGAGTAAAGTATTCATGAGCTAGAATGGTAGATTCGGATAGTTCATCAAAAATACGATGTAATTCACGAAGTGGAGTCGTTAGTTGCGTAAAACAAAGATAAGCGGTTAAAACCGTTCCTACACTTATTTTTCCTTCTCCGGCTAAATAAGTAGAAATCCCTATAACAAGTACTGTGAATATAGCTTCATTAATGAATTTCAAGCAATCATAAAATGCCATAGATTTATGATGTCTCATTTCTTTTTTACGTAAATCTTCTGATTTTTCATTAAAACGATTTTCTTCTACAATTGTATTATTTGTCACACGTATGACTTCGATTCCATTCATGAGTTCAACAATCGTTCCATCCATTGAAACTTTTTCTTCCATAAGTAAAACTCGTATTCCTTTTTGAGTAGCTATTTGGCGCATGATAATCATAATTCCAATTGGTATAACAAGTAACATCAAAAAGGCTAAATAAAATGGTAATTTTGAAAAAATAATGACAATCGCCGCGATTCCACTAAAGATAGCAGGAGCAAAATCCATGAATAAAAGTTTTAATAAGCGAATTGTGCCTTCTAAACTACGATTTAATTTACCATGAATATTTCCCACTCTATTGTTTTTAAAATAGTTTAAGGGTGCATGTAATATAGCATGGATTGCACGAATTCGAGCTTCTTTTTCACAACGAGTACATGTGTCTTCTACTATCACTCGACGAATGACTTTTATAATTTCATTTGAAACAGTTACAATAAGTATAAATAATAAAAAGGGAATTATTTTAGTAAAAGATAATGATTCTTGATTTAGTATATCATCCGTCAGTTTTCCTATAGATAAAGGTAAGAGTTGACTCAGTAAGGCGGAAATAACCATGATAAAAAGAATGATAATAAAATTAATTTTTTGTTTTTTGGTAATCATGCCATACATTCTGTTAAATAGGTTTTGTTTTTTCATTTTACATCTTTCCTCGTTTTTTATGATTATATCATAATTTTTTAAATCAGTTTGTATTATAAACAATTAAATATTTTAAATTGTCTGGATTAAAATTCCTCTTTTTTTAATTTATTCATTATTTTTTTCTTTTTAAAATCATTTCTTCTATACTTTGTTTCTTAATATTTCCTATCGCATATTGATCCATCAAATCATAAGATTGTTCCCCATCATTAATCACATTCCCATTAGCCACCAAATACTGATATTGAATAACTAAATATTCTTGTCCTTCGTATTCAGTTATTTTATAATTTTTTTGGTAGAACACTAGCTTTTCTAAATTTGGTTTTTGAGTACTTAAATGATTTTCAAGCACTCTTCCATAAGGGAGTATACACTCTGGTGTTATAATCACTTTTTCTATAGGAGACAAATAAGGAGACAAATAAGATAATTGACTTAATTTTTGAATAACTTCTGGTTTAGCTTCTCTATGAAATTGGTCTTGTGAAACCATAAGAAAATCTGGATAATGTTTTTTATAATTACTTTTTCTTAACTATACTCTTTTAATTTATTTAATCCATTAGTTTATTAATAAAATAGTCAATAATAAATCCGTTTAAAGTAGGTTCTCCACCTTAAAATAATAAAGTATTAATAGTATGAATAGCGTTATTTTCAAAAAAATATCTACTAGTTCTTTAGTTAAATCAACATTTTATGCCTCTCCTCTACAACAGTGTGCACATTCTTGGTTATATCTTCTTGTCGATTCAATTTGTAGTCGTGAATAATACAATCGCATAAAAAACACCTCTTAAATTCGTCGCTATAATAACAAAATCAATAAGTTAATACAACATTTAATATATTAACACTCAAGTTTCTATAATTGAGTTTTATATCAATCTGGTATTTTGAAAGTTTTATATTGAATCTATTATTCAAAATAAATTATAAAAATTTAATTGCTATTATTTTTAGAACAAGGATCAATACTATAGAATTCCTACACTTTAATTTATATTATTTTCTGTTTCTAATAAATGACTTTTTATGAAGATAAAAAAATACCCTACTTCCTTGTATTGAAGAAGGTATTGATTATTTAATCGAACCAGTTAGTTCGCAACATCACTCATGGTGCCTGTGAAGAAGAAGTCGAATAACTTTTCTTACAAACATTAATAAGGAATAATAATTTCTAACTAATAAAAGTATAGCATTATTTTATAATTTAAGAAACAAAAACAGACTAATTCTTATAAATTAATCTGCTCGATTAATTGTAAATTTAGTCATATCTCAGTATAAAAATTATTGTTTTTTTGATTTTTTTTCTTTTTTCTTTTTACTCCACCAAGTACCAGCAAGTGAACAACCCCCACCAATATATATAAATAGTATCATAATAATCCAAAATTCCATATTCTACCTCCCAAAATTTTTTGTTTATATCTTTTTTATGATAAATATTTCAATTATAAAAATAATAAATGTTATTAATCCTGCTAAAATGGCTAACAATATTTTTTGATAATTTTGTTTTCCTATTTCTTGTTGTACCTCTTCATAAGATAATGATTTATTTTCCATAAAAGCAATAATTTCTTTATAAGTTTGAATGTCATTATTCTTTTTAAACTTCTCAATAATTGTTGCTGTGATAAATGTTATTACAAAAAATAATGCCCAAATAATAACACCTATATATCCATCTAGGCTAAACAATGGATAAGCACTAAACATAACAATTAGCATTTCTGCTAGGAAAATATAACTCATTATATTAAATTTTTCTATTTTCTCTTTACTAACTATTCTTTTCATCTCCTCTATATCTCCTTTTATAAAATCATCTAGAGTTACATGAAAAATGTTAGATAACATAGTTAAACTTTTTATATCAGGGTAACTTTTATTTGTTTCCCAATTAGATATTGTTTGCCTTGAAACAAATACTTTTAATGCCAATTCATCTTGTGAAATATTTTGCTTTTCTCTATGTTTTTTTATTCTTGCTCCAACATTCATTTTGCACCTCCAATTACATTTTATATAAAAGAAATATTTTTGTCTGTCAAAAGTCTTTGACATTGGATTATTAGTAATGAATTATAGTAAATATTTTATTAATTATAGCAATAAAGAACAAACCATGATCTGCTCTAAAAAATTGACTTGTAATTTATTTTTCTGACACAATTTCTATTTTAGTTGTTCCAACTTGAGCTGGATAACTTTCGTTAATACCTCCAATATAGGTAATTTTTACATTAGTACCAACTTTATAAGTTTTATTATCATCTTTTAATTCTATACTAAACTTATCAGAACTTTTTCTTTCTTCTTCATTTTCATTTGGTTCAACTATAATATAAGATGAAGATACTTCAAGTATTTTTCCGTAAAATGAATGTTCATCATGACTTACTGTGTCATTTGAATCATTTGTTTCAGTTTTAAAATCAAATGTTTCTCTATCAGTAACATTTTTTTCGATGATTTTATATGTGACACCCACTCCTAAACCTAATACTAAAACAATAATTATAATTCCTATTATCTTTTTTTTCATAATTTCTCCTCAACAAACTTACTAATATAAATCAAGTACTTTTTATAAAATTTTGTAAATTTTTCAAATTCAAACATTCCATTGTCTTCTTCGTATATATCTTCTTTCATATTTGAATCAAGATGTTTTTTGTTATAATATTCTACTATTTTAAATTTTAATTTATTTATATAAAAAGGTGTACAAGTTTTCCATATTTTTGTGTTAGGATATATATTTTCAATTTCTTTCCATATAGCTTGTCCTATACCTTTACTTTGAATACCAACTCTAACAAACAAAAAATCTAAATGGTTCATATTATTCCAATTTGATTGTCTATGTAATAAATTTGATCATATAATTATATCAATTATTCAAAATATAATCTACCTAGTCTCTTTGATTATTAAACATTTAAAATTAAAATACTATTAAAATCTTTAAAAGAATAGGATAAGAAATTTGTGTATCAGATGCAATTAGTTCCTCATTTTATAAGGAACTCTCTATACACAAATCTGATTTTACACTTGCAAAATTCAACCCACCTCGTAGTTTGATATTAAGGATGGATAATTATTAAGGCTTATAATTAAAGCATTTTGTATTTTAAATTTTCATCCTATTTTAATATTTTTATTTAGTTTTATAGGATGACTAGACAAATTCATCTTCTTTAAAAGTATCTTTTATTTTTTCTAATAATTCTTTAAATATTTGATTATTATTACTATCTTTTATATCACTTAAATCTATTGTGATAACTCCTAGTTTTAAATTGTCATTCTCAAACTTTTCATCTTTTAAAGTAATTAATTTAATTATCTTTTCAACTTCTATTTCATTAGATATTTTTAGATTGTTTAATTATTATCCGTATCAACTTCATAATATTGTGAAAAAAACTAACTATCTCTAGTTAGTAATCTATTACTTACTCGAAAAGTTCGAGTTTCCTATCTATATGGTGCACCCAAAGGGAGTCGAACCCCTAACCTTTAGATCCGTAGTCTAACGCTCTATCCAATTGCGCTATGGGTGCTTAATTTAAAAGTCCTTTTTTAAGGACTTTGTTTACAAGCTGGTGACCCGCTTGAGATTCGAACTCAAGACCCTTTGATTAAAAGTCAAATGCTCTACCAACTGAGCTAGCGGATCATAAAATAATATAAATGGCTGCCTCGGGTGGGTTCGAACCACCGGAATGTCAGAGTCAAAGTCTGATGCCTTACCACTTGGCTACGAG
>CAOKAG010000049.1 GCA_948466395.1 uncultured Mycoplasmatota bacterium | reverse complement strand
TATGTTCTCTAGTTTGTGGCATTGGTCCATCTGCAGCAGATACTACTAAGATAGCCCCATCCATTTGAGCAGCACCAGTAATCATGTTCTTAACATAGTCGGCATGTCCTGGACAGTCTACGTGAGCATAATGACGTTTTTCAGTTTCATACTCAACGTGAGAAGTATTAATGGTAATACCTCTTTCTCTTTCTTCAGGTGCTTTGTCGATATCAGCGTATTCAACAAATTTACCAAAAAATTTTGTAATAGCAGCAGTTAATGTTGTTTTACCATGGTCAACGTGACCAATTGTTCCAATATTAACATGTTCTTTTGAACGATCGTATTTTTCTCTTCCCATCGTTTTTTCTCCTTTCAATTTACTATTCTATTTTATCTAATGCTTGAAGTATTTTCAAGTATTATTTTTAGTTAGCGCTGTTTTTCTTTATAATCTCTTCAGCGATAGATTTTGGAACTTCTTCATAGTGATCTTTTTCCATTTGGAAGTTTCCACGTCCTTGTGTATTACTTCTTAAATCCGTTGCATACCCAAACATTTCAGATAGTGGTACCATTGCAATAATTCTTAAAGTATTACCAATAGACTCTTGACCCATTGGTCTTCCACGGCGACTAGTTAAATCACCCATAACATTTCCCATATATTCTTCTGGAACATCAACAACCACTTTCATGATTGGTTCTAAAAGAACAGGTTTACATTTATTTTTCGCTTCTTTTAAAGCCATAGAAGCTGCAATCTTGAATGCCATTTCACTTGAATCGACATCATGATAACTTCCATCATAGAGAGTAGCTTTAACATCAACAAGTGGATAACCAGCTAAAATTCCTCCCGCCATGGCTTCTTGAAGTCCTTTATCCGTTACTGGAATATATTCACGAGGAACCACTCCACCAACGATTGCATCAACAAACTCGTATCCTTTTTCTGGATTAGGTTCAAATTTAACCCATACATGTCCATATTGTCCACGTCCACCAGATTGTTTAATATACTTACCTTCACATTCACCCATTTGTGTAATGGTTTCACGATAAGCCACTTGTGGTCGACCTTTATTACATTCAACATTAAATTCACGTTTCATACGATCAACAATAATATCTAAATGTAACTCACCCATTCCTGATAAAACGGTTTGACCTGTTTCAGCATCCGTTTTAACACGAAGTGTAGGGTCTTCTTCCACTAATTTTGCAATGGCAATAGCCATTTTATCTTGATCATTTTTACTTTTTGGTTCAATAGCTATATCAATTACTGGTTCTGGGAATTCCATTCCTTTCATAATACATGAATTTTTCTCATCGCACAAAGTATCCGCCGTTGTTGTATTTTTAAGCCCTACAGCAGCAGCAATTTCTCCCGCATACACTTCTGTAATTTCTTTTCTTTGATTGGCATGCATTTGTAAAATACGCCCAATTCTTTCTTTTTCTCCTTTTGTTGAGTTTAAAACATAAGAACCACTTTTTAAGACTCCTGAATACACACGGAAGAATGAGAGACGTCCAACAAATGGATCAGTCATAATCTTAAACGCTAAGGCAGTAAAAGGTTCAGAATCACTTGGATGACGTTTAACATCATTTCCACTTTTATCTGTACAATCAATCGCTTCAATATCTATTGGAGAAGGTAAATAATCGATAACCGCATCAAGTAAAGTATGAGTACCTTTATTTCCTAAAGCATCAGCACACAATACTGGGAAGAAACCAACGGATAACGTAGCTTTACGAATAGCCGCCTTTAACTCTTCAACAGTTAAATCCGCTCCATCCAAATATTTCATCATTAACTCTTCATCAAAATCAGCTACAGCCTCAATTAACTTAGATCGATATTCTTGTGATTTAGCTTCCATATCTGTTGGAATAGCCATTTCTTCAAGCTCTTGCTTTTCATCACCAACATATTTATAAGCTTTCATACTAACTAAATCAACATAACCAATGTAATCTTGTTCAGCACCAATAGGTAGAATAATTGGGGCAGCATTAGCACCTAAACGGTCTTTTATTGTTCCTAAACTGAAATAGAAATCCGCACCCATTTTCTCCATTTTATTAGCACAAATCATTCTTGGAACTTTATATTCATTCGCTTGTCTCCAAACGGTTTCAGTTTGTGGTTCAACACCAGCTTGAGCATCGATTAGAGCAACAGCACCATCAAGTACTCTTAAACTTCTTTGAACTTCAATGGTAAAATCGACGTGTCCAGGAGTATCAATAATATTAAGTCGATAACCTTTCCAATGACAAGTCGTTGCAGCAGAAGTAATGGTAATACCTCTTTCTTGCTCTTGTTCCATCCAGTCCATTTGAGAAGCCCCATCATGAGTTTCTCCAATTTTATGAGTAATACCTGTTAAAAACAGAATTCTTTCTGTAGTTGTGGTTTTTCCAGCATCAATATGGGCCATAATCCCAATATTTCTTAATTTATCAATAGAAACATCTCTTGCCATATAGACCTCCTACCATCTATAGTGAGCAAACGCTTTATTTGCTTCAGCCATCTTATGAGTATCCTCACGTTTTTTAACAGCGCCACCTGTTCCATTAGCAGCATCCATAATTTCATTCGCTAAATTAATAGCCATTCCTTTACCATTTCTTAACTTCGCATAATTCACTAACCAACGAAGCGCTAAAGTTTGACTTTTATCGTCACTAACTTCAACTGGAACTTGGTAATTGCTTCCTCCAACACGACGAGATTTAACCTCTAATGCTGGTTTAATATTCTCTAAAGCCTTATTATAAACATCCATTGGCTCTTCACCTGTTTTTTCTTTTATAATATCAAATGCTTCATAAAGAATTTTTTGAGCTGTACCTTTTTTTCCATCTTGCATAATTTGATTAACTAATTTAGTAACCACTTTTGAATTATACACAGGATCTGGTAAAACATCTCTTTTAATTGCTCTTCTCTTACGCATTTTATTTTCCTCCTTTATCTATTATTTTTTTGGTTTCTTTGTTCCGTATTTACTACGACCTTGTTGTCTATTTTGAACGCCTTGTGTATCAAGTGTTCCACGTACAATATGATATCTTACACCGATAAGATCTTTAACACGACCACCACGTACTAAAACAACACTATGTTCTTGTAAATTATGTCCTTCTCCTGGAATATAAGCATCAATCTCTTTTCCATTAGAAAGACGAACTCTTGCATATTTTCTTAAAGCTGAGTTTGGTTTCTTAGGTGTTTTTGTACCAACACGAGTACAAACTCCTCTTCTTTGTGGACTATTTTGATTTGTTTGTTTTCTTTCAAGTGTATTTAATCCAACATTTAAAACGGGACTCTTACTTTTTCTAGTTTTCTTTTTTCTTTTGTTATTTACAAGTTGATTAATTGTAGACATATTGTCCTCCTTTCATTAACACACATCCTGGTGTATCAAATATTATATTAAATAGAGTTCTACTCCACGTAGAACCAATTTAAAATTCAAAATTAATATAACACTATTATTATATGAAAGTCAAGCAAAAAATTTCGCTTAAATCCTTCAAAATTTATAATTTTCTCTCATCATCTTTATGACGATTCAAAATATGTTTCTTAAGTGCTAAAAAAGATATCAAAGCGGAAAGAGCAATACCACTTCCCAAAAAAACAGTACCATTTTCATTTAATCCATTTTGTGGCATACCTATACTTGTATTAAGTTCTTGATTTTCTAACATCTCATCAGTTTTAGCAAAAATCATCTGAATAAATGCATCACTAAACCCCATTTCCCTTAAAGATACTTCCAACTGTTTATTTAATATCTCTACTTCATTTTCATCCTGAGCCTTTAAAATTGCTTCACAATACTTTTCTACAAATTCCTCTAATTCGCTACTTGCTTCTTTCATCAAAAATTCCTCCAATCTAGCCATATTGTAACAAATTGCCAAGGTAAAGTCTATAAGATACCAGTAAATAACTTCACAAAAGTATATTGAAACAGCAATAAAAAAACTTCAAAATTCTGACGATAACCCAATTGATTACAAAATCATAATTTTCAACAATTTTTTCTGAATTTTTTCTCATCAATAGGTCCAAAATAAAATAGCACTCATTAAACAATAAAGGATTAAAATAAATTTACTAATGCCTCTCATAAACGACCTCTTTCTAAAATTAAGTTTCTATTACAAAATAGCGTTTAAACTCTTTAATAGGATAGTTATCAAAATCAATTAAATCTTTATCTTCCTTTTTTAAAACATAAATCTTATCACGTTCAAATTCAATTTCTTGAAGATCAACAAAAAAATAGTGTCCAAAACTTAATACATTTTTAAAAGCAGCATGAGGATCTTCATAATGCACTGTTCTAACAAAATCTCTAGTATCGTATTCTAAATGAAACAAAACATGCATGTAACTGGACTGAATATGATTGGTCACATAAACGTCTTTTTTAGAAGCCTCCACATACTCTAATACTTCCTTTAAATCGCCTTCAAACGTTCCATAAGAATTAAAATCTTCATGCACATAGGCATTGACAAATAAGCCAAAAGACAAAAGATAAACTCCTAAAAGAAGATACGACCCCTTTTTAAACTTTAAAAAAGTCAAATAAAGGCCTATAACGGTATAATAAATAATAGGAAACATCAAAAGATTCAAACGATTAATATTAGGTTCACAAATAAACGTTAAAATAAAGCCAACAATAAACCAAAATTTAAAAACTTCATCATATTTAAAATCAAACCATTTTTTATTTTTAAAGCTATTAGCTATTCCTATCAATGTAAATAAAGACGAAAACAAATAGATGGTTCCATAAAAACGAAGACTATTCCAAGGTAATCCATCATTTTGGGTAACTAAAATTTTAAGACTTTCACTAAAATTATGAATACTTTTTTGAAAAAAAGCACTTGAAAAAATACTAGTAATCTCTTGATAACGATTCACTTCTAATTTAGGTACCGTTAAAAAAGGTAAATTAATTTGCTGTAAACCTAACGTATTAATCACAACGTATAAAATAACAGGCAAAGAAACTAAAAATACAATACCAATACCAAAACATCCTTCTTTTAAACTTATTTTTTTTCTTTTATAATAATAAAAAAGTAATGGAATTAAAAACACTGGTAAAAAGTAATAAGAAGTTCCATAAGAATACGCGGACAAACCCGCTACAACAAAAGAGAGATAATACCAACTTTTTTTATTACTTTCTAAAGCATAAACAAATAAAAAGACAAATAATAAAAGCATATCAGGAAACAAATTCGATTCTAATCCCCATCGACTTTTCATAATATGCCATGGACACAACACTAAAAATAAAAGGCCAATTAAAGCCAACGAACGATTAGAAACTTTTTTTAATAAAAAATAAAAAATGAACAAGGAAAAACAACCTAATAAGGCCATAGGAAGACGTACTGATAAAGCACTAAGTCCAAATAGCTTTATAAAAGGAAGAATTAAATAGGTTAAAAGGGCATTTTGTCCCCCACCCCATGCGACTAGAAAAACAGGATTGTGATTGCCATTTCTATCTATGCCATAATGAAGTAAAGAATACGCTTCATACCCACTTGATGCTTCATCACAATTAAGAGCACTGGGCAAAACATCGATGGCCAAAAGACGAACACTGATCCCAATCAAAACAAAAACAAAAAAAAGAATTTTATCTCTTTTATCTTTCATATCTAATCCTCATAACCTTTGGTTTTATAATTGCCACAATGAACGTAGCCTTTATAATCATAAACCAAACCTTGATGACTTAAAACGACATAACCATCACAAGCTACATCAAGAACGTTAAACTCCTCAATTAAACCTGCTTCTTGTAATTCCTTTAAACTTGTCTTAATAATTTCACCTTCATTTGGATACAAAAACTTTTGATCAGCGTATTTTTTTTCAGCTTCCACTAATTTTTCCTCTAAAAGTTTATAATCTTTTGTTTTATTTTTATAAAGAAAACCGAAAAAAGTTAAAAGAACAAAAATACCAACCACTACGAGTCCCCAAACAACACTCATATATTTCATTTTTTTCATAATTAAACTCCTAATCTCCAACCCTGATACCCTTCTGTTTCATAAGAATAACAATGAATAAAAGGTTGGACTTCTATCTCATTACTTGTATTTCTATGAACTAATCCATACTCTTCACAATAATCGTTTTGAGCAGTTACTAAATCGTTTTCAGTTAATAAATGATAGTTAATTAAATTAGAACTTGTAACCGTTATGGTACCTCCTCCTATCTCTTCCTTATAATATTTATTTAAATAGGAAACCGTTGCTTCTTGTAAAGATAATTCTATATCAGAATAAGTCAAACCCTTCGAATTTTTTTCTTTAAACTCGTTAGTTAAAGATTTTGTATTATAAACCGTAAATAAAAGCGCTATAAATAAAAGAGAACTATATAAAAATAAACGACGTAAACCAAATCCCGAATGCATAAAATCACTCATCCCATGTTCTTTCATTATAAAGTATTGAGCACAAATAATCAAATACTATTAACATTTCCTTTCTTTTATCAAAAAAGGACCAAATTCTGTAGCAGTTAAACAACTTCGATTATAACGAATCATTTTATACCCCACACCTGTACAAATATAATTAGAACCATCTAAATAATCATTCGTTTTTTCAGTTAAACAAAAAAGAGGATCTAAATCACGCCTTACTCTAAAATAATCCGTAAAAACCATAACCATCCAACAAAATAAAAAAAATAGAATAGCTATTTTAACCCCAAAAAGCATTTTATTCTTCATCGTATCACCTTATATTAATTATATAAAAGTATTAAACTTTCTTCAAGAAAAATTCAAATTATTTTAAATTAAAGTCTAATAGCTTTTGATATTTCGAAACTAAATGATAAGAATTAGCATGCTTGGCATGCCCTAACCACGAATTAAAACTTAATAAAGCTTTTTGATCGTTCAAAGTCCCTAATTGATACCTTTCATTCCATTTTTTAATTTTCTTTCGTATTTTCTTCTTACTACTTTTTCTTAATAAAATATGTGATTCATATATTTTATAACCACAAAAATCTACCCCTAAATGGCCTTTATAATATTTGCTTTTTTGATTTAATTCCAAATCTAAAACGTCTTTTACAAAATGTTCTATCTTTTCAAAACAAAATTTTGCCATTTCTTTATTTGGTATTAATAATATAAAATCATCCATATATCGAATATAATATTTAATTCTTAATTCTTCTTTAATATAATGATCCAACTCATTAAGATAAATATTTGCAAAATATTGACTCGTATAATTACCAATAGGAATGCCTTTTTCCTCGTTATCAAAAATAAGAATTTTTAAAAATTCTAATAAATCCTTATCTTTAAAATACTTTTTTAAAATATCAAATAAAATAGTTTTGTTAATACTATAAAAAAATTTTTTTATATCGCATTTTAAAACATAATACGAACCATATTCCTTTTTCATCAAGCGCATATACTTTTGACACTTACGAACCGCTTTATGCGTTCCTTTATTCTTTAAGCAAGCATAAGTAT
Organism: uncultured Mycoplasmatota bacterium; assembly: GCA_948466395.1. Classification (GTDB taxonomy): domain Bacteria; phylum Bacillota_I; class Bacilli_A; order RF39; family UBA660; genus MGBC108787. The sequence goes on along the minus strand of CAOKAG010000049.1, from coordinate 1,761 downwards.
CATTTATAAATTTTGGAATAATATAGGTATTTAAAAACGATTCAACAAACCATTGATGCACGATACGATCTTTAAAAGGTAAAGATTTTATAATTCTTTCTTTAGGTTCATAAATAGTAAAAATTTGATAAGTGCCTAATTGATATTTTTTAGTCTTAATAGAATGAACAAGATTCATAATATTCGTCTCCAAATCAATAGAAAATTTTATTACATCTGGCCGAAATGATTTACCTTTACTCGCTCTTTCGTATGCTTTATACATATTTATAAAGTTCAACTGTTCATAAAACACATGATTTATTTTTTTAGGCATGTTCGAATCCATCCCCCTAATAAATTACTAATATTCGTAATTTTTTTAACCCATGCATTATAATTTTTACTGCTTATAAATTTTCTTTTATATGAAATTCTTATTAATACTTTTAAAAATTTTAATTCTGAATCCAATCTTTTTAAGTGAACGATTTTATCTTCTTTTCGATAATCATTATAAGCAAAAATGATTTCTTTAATACCATTATAGGTTGTATTTTTAATATTCAAAACAAGTGAATATTTTTCAACTTTTGGATACTTTAAACAAATTTCCTCAGTATAAAAAATAAGCATTAAATACTGTTTATAAATAATTAAATCTTCATAACTTTTTTCATTCATCAATAAAACTCCTTAACTCATATAACTTTAACAATGCTTCTTTTGGTGTTAACTGATCAATATCCAAATTTCTAATGAAATCTTCAATTGAACTTTTTTTCTCTATTTTATCTATCACTTCAATATTTAATTTATGATTACGAAAAACTTTTAAATAATTATCTAAAACATTATCTGGAAAACCACACTTATCCACTTCACTTGTAAATTTTGTTTTCTTTAAAACGACAAACTCATTAATGTAATCAGCATCCTGATCTAAAAATATATAAAATTTGCCACTATGAAACAAATACAATTTAGTCGCATCCATTTTCTTTAATTCTAAATATTTATCATATATTTTACTCATATTTTTACTCTCCAAAAAATAAGGAAGTATACTTTCGTATACCCCCAAATTATACAATAATTGATTTTCATCTTAATTACTAACCAATTCTCATAGTATTCATATTTTTCATTCTTACGAATGTGGAATTTAATCTCTACATTAAACACATTGATAAACATCCTTAAACATTTATTTATAGTGAAGAATTCTTTCTTAATGTAGTAATAGGCAAGAACAACACGGAAACCAATATTATTGTTGACTGTACCAGAATTATTGTTGAAGTTGAAGACCCCTGCATTAGACGTATTATTATAACCGCCTCCACGATTGAACCATGGATTGCTCGAGTTAACAAAGTTCGCATTTTAACAAATGGAACTTTAAAAGTTATTTGTTACGACTAAATCCCATTTAATCCCATCTAAATTATAACTTCCCTATTCAATCATTTTTTTAAAACCAAAAAAATGTTTTGATTCAACATAATCTCAAGAATAGATAGGACCAACCCCCCGCAAAAAAAGGGGCGTGGGGTTGGTATTCCAAAGAATAGGGAAAAGTTTAGCAAGCTAAACTAATAGGCAAGAACAACACGGAAACCAACATTATTGCCGACTGTACCAGAATAATGGTAGAAGTTGAAGACCCCTGCACTAGACGTACCATTACAACCGCCTCCACGACTGAACCATGGATCGCTCGAGTAAACAAAGAACGCATAATCACCGTTCCAGCCTACTGTTTCAGCAGTAGCATCACCT
>CAOKAG010000048.1 GCA_948466395.1 uncultured Mycoplasmatota bacterium | reverse complement strand
TTAAAGAATAAATTCCCATCTGTTATAAGATGGGAACTTTGAATAAAAGTTAATATTAATGATTGATTCAGTTAAAAACTATTTACATTTTTTGTTTTTTAGTGTATAATATCTTCTCAAAAAAAGGGGTTGGTTTTAGTGAAAAAGAAAGAAAAAAAATATATGAGTATGGAGAAAAGGCTTTTTTTAGCCTTTTTAACCGTTGCTGTATGGATGAGTTTATTTTTTCCCCATGTTTATTTGAAAAACTCAACCGTTCACAGTGTTGATGTTTCTTCATTTTCTTTGGATCAGAAGGTTCAACAAGAAAATGTGTCTTTTTATCAAACGAGTCGTGGAGGGGATTTTGTATATTTATCAGATATTGACTATATTGCTAGTCAATCACGACCTGGTTGGGGAAGCATTTTAAAAGATACGACAAGTGCGGGTTCAAAAATTTCTGTAAAGGTTGAAAATGCGTATTATCCTTTTGATAAAGGAATGTGGGCTCATGCGACTTCTACAATTGTTTATGATATTCATGATTATCATTATGATTATTTTACTGCTTATGTGGGTTTAAATCAAACTGCAGCGACATCAAGTAATGGGGTTAAATTTTATATTTATACTTCTATTGATGGCGTAAATTGGAAGTTACAGACTTCTGAAAATCCAACTGTATTAAAAGCTGGAATGAATGCTGAATTTGTAAAAGTCAATATTAAAGGGGCTAATTATTTAAAATTATACGCTAATGATAATGGTGCAAATGGAAACGATCATGCGGTTTATGCTGATGCTAAATTAACAAATGACGTTTCAGAAAATAATGTGGTGCCATCCGTTACTGAATTCGATGAATTAATTAAAACAAACTATTCTAACATGGATTTAACGAATCCTGATTATGAGCTTTTAGTTTTACAAAGAAATTTAGTTAAAAATATGGGACAATACGCTATAAAAAGGTTTGTTAATGAAAATCAGGGAAATAAAGAAACGTTTGAATGGTTATTCAATAATTTAGAAAATTTAAGACTTTATACTCTTGGAGGGGTTCCTGAAGGAGGAAGTTATTATCAATCTTTAACGGTATTAAAAAGTATTTTAGAAAAACATATTCGTGATTTCGATATTATGGATGTCACTCAATATGGAACACGTTATGGAGAGTTGTATAAAAAAATGGCGATTGCTTTGTCCTTAACTCATTCGAAATTAGTGGGATTGTGGATGCAATCGGGTCAACCTGAAAATCAATCGGATGCAGTTATGCGTTATGAAATTTATAAAATGTTACATAAAAATAATAAATTTGTTGTCACTTCTAGTATTGATATAACAAAATGGTTTGAAACTTATACCATTGAAGAGATGCGTTTTGTTATGAACAATAATATAGATGATGAAGAAATTTTATGGTTAAATGAGTATACGCAATCTTATATTAATCAATATCCAAATCAAGCTTGGAAGTATTTAACACCGCATCCTTATATGGCTTATGTTTGGCCAAATTATAGTAATCCTATTTTTCATGATCCAGATAAAAAAGACTATTGGGATGAAAAGTTTAATGGCATTTTCTCTAAATATGGAGTAACTTATCGAAGTGGGCTTTATAAAGTTTGGATGAATTTTAGAAATGAATTTGGAACAGGTGCTGTTTGTGGGGGCATTTCCAAAACAGGAGCCAACATACGTGGGGTACACGGTATTCCTGCAGCGGTGATAGGACAACCAGGCCATGCCGCCATTATTTATTATTCTCAAGATGAAAAAGGAAACGGTTACTGGAATTTAGATAACGACGTATCAGGCTGGACTTTATCAGAAAAAGGAGAAAGAATGCTTCTTGGATGGGGAAATGCAAGTTTTTCTAGAGGTTATTCTGTTGTTTATATGGCTTTATCGCAAGAAGTATTAAATGATTTTGATACGTTTCAAGAAAGCGAAAAGTTGGTATATCTTGCGGATGTTTATAAAGATAATCTTACAAAACAAGAAGAAATTTATCGAGAAGCTTTAAAGATTCAACCCTTAAATATTGATGCTTGGTATGGGCTTATTACTACTTTTAATGCCAATTCAAATAAAACTGAAGCTGATTATTATCATTTAGCGAAAGAAATTGGAGAAAGCTTAAAATATTTTCCATTACCTATGCAACATTTAACGGATTTAATAAAACCGAAATTAACGAGTGCAGAATATGGGTTTAAATTTACCCTTTTGCAAACACGTATTTTAACAGAGGGAAGTGGGACTCCAAATAATTCCGAAGAAAATTATTATGTTTATCAACCTTCTTTAACACGACTAGAGGCTAATTATCTATTAGGAAAATTAGATAAGGAAGTGGCAAGTTTCTCTTTTGATGGAGATGATGCTAATAAAATTAAACTAGCCAGTCGATTTGAAACCAATGGGGTTCGTTGGGAGTATAGTTTAGATGGAAAACAAACTTGGAAAACGGTTATTTCTCTTGCAGGAGAAGAACATAGTGTTTTATTAACCGATGAGGAAATCGCTTCTATTACAGCAGAGCATGACATCTATATTAATATTGTTGGTGCCCCTCGTACAGAAGAAAACATTTATAAAATTGATATTACTACCTCAACGCTTCCAACCACTCTTTATGCTAATGATTTAGAAAATCGTGTTATTGGTGTCAATACTGGTTTTGAATGGAGAAATAGTGAGAGTGATGACTGGACAAGTTATGCTGTTGCTTCTCCGAATAATACGGGAAATAAAACTTTACAAGTCAGAGTTTCGGCTTCCAAAACTGTTTTACCAAGTGATGTCTTAAACGTTACTTTTACAGAGGACAATCAATTAGATACCCAAAAATATATACGAATTTCTCATTTATCGATTCATGAGTATTCAACACAATCTGTAGATAATAAACGACCATTTTATGCTGAAAATGCCATTGATGGTAATTTATATACTTTATGGCATACTGATTTTAGATATAATGTATTACAACAAGATGGAAAACCTTTTATTACAATAAAATTAGATACACCTAAATTTATTTCCGTGTTAGAGTTTATACAGAAAAAATATAAATCTAATGATCCAGATGCTATCAAAAATGGAAGGGTTTATGTCAGTCAAGATGGAACGGATTGGATTGAAGCTGGAAGAATAGAAAATATTTCAGATTATGAAGGAACGAAAAGAATTGAATTTGATGAAAGTGTTTATGGGCAATATATTAAACTTGAACTGGATACGTATGATATGTTTGCTTCTTTAGCGATGGTTAATCTATTTGAAGATACGACTAAACAAGAAGTGAGGGTTCCAACAGCTGGGATTGGGTATGATAAAACAACATTAACTCGTGAAAATGTTATTGCGAGAGTGATTAATCCAAGTACAAAAATTACAATTACTAATAATAATGGTAACGATACTTATGTCTTTACCGAAAATGGTGAATTTACTTTTGAATTTGAAGATGAAAATCATCTTAAAGGTTCAGTTAAAGCAAAAGTCGATTGGATTGATAAAAAAGCTCCAACCGCTTCTGTAAGCTATACCCCAGATAGTAAAACAAATAAAGATGTTACAGCCAGTTTAATTAACCTTAATGAAGCTGTTTATTTGTTAGATGAAAATAATAATAAAGTGAATTATGTAGAAGTTGAAGAGAATAAAGTCCGCTTTATTGAATATTACGATTTGCAAGGAAATACGACCAAAGTTCTTTATTTAAATGATCAGGGAGATACAGAAAGAATTACTTATCATTATACTAGGGCTAATCAAGAAATCATTTTATATACGGTTACTTTAAATGCTATGGGAAATGTAATTAATGAAACGTTTGTCAATGAAGATGGGCAACCTGTTGATCCAACCGATAAGGATGCAATTCGTCAGTTAGATAAAATGGGGCGTTCTAAACCTTTACAATACACTTTTGAAACGAATGGAACGTATACTTTTAGATTAGAAGATAAAGCTGGAAACAAAAATAATATAATAGCGAATGTTGATTTTATAGATCGAGTGCTTCCTCTTGCTTCAGTCATTTATAATATAAATGAAAAAACAAAAGAAAGTGTTGTAGCAACTCTTGTTTTTGATAAAACGGATGTGACCGTAATTAACAATAATCATCAAATGACTTATATTTTTAACGAAAATGGCGAGTTTACATTTGAATATATTGATAGAGCTGGAAACAAGGGATCGATTGTAGCAAAAGTTGACTGGATTATTAAAGATGAAACTAATTCAGACGATAATAATAATGATGACCCTAATAATAATAGTAATAATAATAACAATGCGACAAATAATGAAACTACTCCAAATCATGATGACAAAAATCAATCAAGTTCTTCAACGACGATTAATAAACCAACGACTGGTAATACAATAGATAAACCTAATGAAAATCCAACTACAGAGGATACTACTAATTCAAATAATAATAATAGTACTAATAGTGGAACGAATAACAATAATTCAAGTCATAATCAAAATAATGATAATGAAAAACAAGAAGAAATACTAGAAAGTGTTAAAGAAAATAAGCCTGTTAAAACTATTTTTGGAATGATTGGAATCATCGGAATTGTAAGTATGGTAATCGTTATTGTTATATTTATTAAAGGAAAAAGAAAAGTAGATAGCGAAACGATTTAAATTATGAAAGAAAGAGTTTAGTCATATAAAGGTAAAATTTTGACATAATTTGACATTTTGATGTAAATTTGCTAGACTAAAAGAGAAAATAGTATCTTTTTTTGTAGGTTTAGCAGCAGTTATTGAGGTTGGAAATGATGCATGTGAATTGGTTTTTAATATCTTAGATATAAAAACGCCTATTGAGATTGAAACGAGTTTAGGTGAAAAGAAAACAAAAGATATAGTAAAAATTCAATTTAAAGATAGGGACGAAAACGAATATGTCAAATTTATGTATTTAGTTGAGAGTCATCAAAAAAATGAAAATAATTCTAATGTTTATCGGGGAATAACAGAGTATAATTTAACTTATGAATTTTCTAATACAACTAATCGTGGAATCGTTTATCATGATGGAAATGGTTTTCGTGAAGTATTAAATGATGGGGATGTCAATTCTACAAATCTATTTGATGATTATCATAAGACATTAGATGAGGTTAAAGAAATAGAACAAAATGGTTATAAGGAACATAAACTAGAGGAACATCAAGAATATAATTCTAATTCTATGCATTATTTAGAACAAAATGACTTTTTTGATAGTTTAGATAATAGTGTTGATATTCTTAATTCTGTTTATGGAGCATCTAAATTATTTTGGTTTTGTAGAAGAAGAAACAGAATCTTATAGTAGATGAAGTTGATTATATAGAAAGAAAGGTAAAAAAATGAAAAAAATAGTACGTGTAAGAAATGGTAATGAAAATATGAAAGGTCAAACAAAAAAGAACATAATTGGTGTCTCTTTAGCAGGACTTGCTATAGGTTTAAGTGCTTTAATTATAAATAATACAAAAGTTGAAGAAAAGTACAAAGAACCCTATTATGATTCTACTCTTGATTTAAATGATCATAAAATTAGAGATTATGAAAAAAATCCTTATGATTTATTTGGTTCACCTTATGAACTTAGTGATTGGTATTATAATCCAGAAACTGGAGAAATTGAACACTTAAATGATGCTAGTTTAAAAAGATAAGTCTTAAAGATTTATCTTTTTTCATTTAATTTTCACATATACGTTATAATATAGTTCTAGTAGGGAAGTGAATTCATGAAAATATTAGTTGTAGATGATGAATCTTTAATAAGAGAGGTAATTATTGAATATTTAAAGTTAGAAAAGATGACTTATCAAGAGGCTTCAGATGGTTATCAAGCAATCGAATTGGTTAAAAATGAAGATTTTGATGTGGTTATTATGGATATTATGATGCCAAAGATGGATGGTTATCAAGCGGTAAAGGAAATAAGAAAATTTAGTAACGTTCCCTTTATTATGTTGTCAGCTCGAAGTGAAGAGTATGACAAGTTGACTTGTTTTGACATCGGTGTTGATGATTATGTGACTAAGCCTTTTAGTCCTAGAGAGTTAATTGCTAGAATTAAAGCAGTAACCAAGCGAAATCAAAAGAATCAAGTTAGTTATAAGTTTCAAGGATTAGAAGTGGATGTCGAAGCACACGAAGTATTTGTGGATGGAAAAAAACTTAATTTGACTCCGAAAGAATACGATTTACTTGTTTATTTAATTGAAAATAAAAATATTGCGTTAACTCGTGAAAATTTACTTACTAATATTTGGGGGTATGATTTTTTTGGAGACGATCGAACGGTAGATACGCATGTTAAAACCTTACGTAACAGTTTAGGGAAGTATAGAGATTTTATAACTACGGTTCGAAAGGTAGGTTATAAGTTTGACTATAAAGAGTAAATTAAAAAAAATTCAAGAGAAGAAAACGAGTTTTAGTTTAAAAACATTGGGTTATCTTATCTTGTTTAGTTTAGGTATTATTCTTTTTTTGTGGATGTTTCAAATTATTTTTTTACAGATTAGTTATGAACATTATCAAATTAAGAATATGAATGCGATTGTTAAAACGATTGAAGAAAGTAATTTAAACGATTTGGATGAAGTGTTGCTTACATTAGCTTATCAGAATAGTGTTTGTATTGAATATGAATCCAATAAAGGGAATACTGTGACGTATAATACCATGCTGGTTGGTTGTGGATTAGATAAAAACATTTCAAGTATTAAACAACTAAAAAGTACTTTAAAGAGTAAAGGAACCAAAAAAGAAGGGGTAAGACTGGTTAATCCTCTTAATAAAACAAAAGCGTATTTGTATGGTATTAATATTAATTATGGGTATGTTTTTGTTTTCAGTACTTTAGAAGATATTGATTCTGCTAGTTTGATTTTAAAAAGTCAATTGATTTACATTATGTTTTTTGTGTTGGTGTTTGCTTGTTTTATTGCCTATTTTTTATCTAAACGGATTACAAAACCCATTACCAATATTACTAAAAAAGCTCGAGAAATGGGAAAAGGCAATTACGACATTGTTTTTCATGAAAATGGAACGCTAGAAATTGATGAGCTTTCTAGAACTTTAAATAATACGTGTAAAGATATGAAGAAACTTGATGAGTTAAGAAACGATTTACTGGCTAATGTTTCCCATGATTTAAAGACCCCTTTAACGATGATTAAAGCCTATGCGGAAATGGTCAGAGATATTTCTTATAAAGATAAAGAAAAAAGGGAAAAAGATTTAAATGTGATTATCGATGAAGCGGATCGATTAAATGTTTTGGTAAATGATTTACTTGATTTATCAAAGCTTCAAGCCAATAGCGAAGGTTTAAATTTAGAGAAGTATGATTTGGTTCTTGAAATAGAAAATGTTTTGAGACGGTATGATATTATTAAAAAAACAGAGCATTATCATTTTGTGTTTGATTTGCCAGAGAAAGCTCTGGTTCTAGCTGATAAGAATAAGATTAATCAAGTTATTTACAATTTAATTAATAATGCGATTAATTATACTGGTGAGGATAAAAAGGTCGTGATAAAGGTTATAGATAGAGAAAAGAGTTATCTAGTCGAAATCTTGGATACTGGAAAAGGGATAAAAACAAGTGATTTACCTTATATTTGGGATAAATATTATAAAAATGAAAAGAATCACAAAAGAAATGTAGTAGGAACAGGCATAGGTTTATCCATTGTGAGAAATATTTTAGAGCAACATAAGTTTAAATATGGTGTACGTAGTAAAAAAGGAAAAGGCGCAACGTTTTATTTTGAAATTGTAAAGTCTAAATAGTTTCACTTGAACTTCACACATTTTTCATATTTGTTTGGTACTATTAATTCATGAAGGGAGAAGTGATCAGTTAGTTAAAAAATGTAGTATGCAAAAACGATAACTCTATACAATTAAATAACATATAAACTCAAACTCACACTTTTTAGGAAAGAACGCTTTTTGATAGTTCTTTCCTTCTTTTTTGGTTATTAAACACTTAACTCAATGAAGAATTTGTTGTTTTTCTTTTTGAAAGATGTTTATAATTTTTATAGGTGATAAAAATGGATTATGAGCGTATAGGTCAATATATTGCATTAAAAAGAAAAGAAAAAGAAATGACTCAAAAGGTTTTAGCAGAACATTTAGGTATTACTGATAGAGCTGTCAGTAGATGGGAGCGAGGCTTAGGGTGTCCTGATATTAGTTTATTAGAAACTTTAGCCCAAATACTCAATGTGTCAGTTTTAGAAATATTACAGGGTCAGGACATTAAAGATGAAAAAAAAGAAAACGAAGCGATTGTTCATTTATTAAATAAAAATAGTAAAAAAATTAATTTATGGAAAACAATTGCTCTTTTGATTATTAATTTTATTTTGTTGATGGCTTTTTTAGGTTTTATTTTTTTGTTTTTAATACCTCAACAGATAAAAAAAGAGCCGAATAAAAATTTTTATACTATTGATTATGAAGATATGACACCTGATTTAAAATTATATGATGGCGTGATAGTAAAAAAAATAGATATTACGGATATTCAATATGGTGATATTATTGCATTTGTTTCTAATGCTAGTTATTCTAATGGGTTAACTTTAATTCACCGAGTTGAACAAAAGAAAAGTGATGAAAAAACTGGAGAAATCTATTTAGAAACAAAATCTGATAAGTATGGAAAAGATGGAGGTTTTGTCACAAAAGATAATTTAATTGGCATATTAGAGAAAAGAATTCCATTAGTAGGACATTTTTTGCCTATTACAGTAAATAATAAATTATTATTTATTATGAATATAATTATTATCATTAGCATTCTATTTTTAGATTTTATTCAATTAAAAAATGTAAATAAGAAATTATAGTATTTTTTTAGAACGATTTTTTAGTAAAGATAAAGAATACTGCGCCCGTTTAGACGGCTACACTGAACATTCAACTTCTATTAAAAGTGTTGTTTATCACGAAATTGGACACGTTTTAGATTATATTTTAAATATTTCCAAAAATGATGAATTTAATGAGTTGGTAAACTTAAAAAGTAATGACTTTAAAACTATCAAAGAAGATATATCTAAATCTGCTGATAGAAATATAACAGAACTTGTAGCCGAAGCATTTGCAGAATATATGTTATGTCCAAACTCAAATGAATTAATATCTTCAATAGGTCTTTTATTGACAAAAAATATTTAAGATATGAAAAAAGTGGATTATTTAACATTAATTATAGATATAAGAAACATATAGAACAATCTAATATAAAAAGTAGATAAAACCAGAAATCCATTAATTACAAAGTTTCACACGATTTAATTTTTCATTAAGAAGTTTTGCTTTTAATACGGAGTTTTAT
>CAOKAG010000047.1 GCA_948466395.1 uncultured Mycoplasmatota bacterium | reverse complement strand
AGAAAGAATCAATCAAATAGATTAATAATTTCTATAAGATTGATTATACGAGGAAAAAGAAAATGAAGAGAAGTTAAAAGACGAATGGGGGTAGAATAAAGGATATATCCAAAATAGTGTAGTAATTATTCAAGATTTAGTTTATAATTTGATTGTAATAATTTACTAAAGGGTAGTGAATAATTTTATGTTAGATGTAAATTTTAATCAAATTATTGATATGATTGGAAGAAGAAAAAAATAATGCTTATAAAAAAGTAAATGAAGAATTAATTTTGCTTTATTTAGATGTTGGCAAATTTTTATATGAATTAATAGAAAATAGTAGTTATGGAGATGAAATAACTACAAAAGCAGCAACTTTTATGAAAACTAATTATCCTGAAGTAAAAGGTTTTACTAAAAGAAATATCGAAAGAATGGTACAGTTTTATAAAACATATAAAGATGACGAGATTGCGACGCCACTGGTGACGCAATTAAGTTGGACAAATAATTTATTAATTTTAAGTGGTTCAAAATCAAGTGAGGAAAGGCATTTTTATTTACAATTATCTATTAAGGAAAATTATTCAAAAAGAGAATTAGATAGACAAATTTCCTCTGCTTATTATGAACGATATTTATTATCAGAAGGTAATGCACTTCCAACTATAAATAAAACTATTGATGAAGAAGATTATCCAAATACAAGAATTTTAGATCTTTATAGTTTAGAATTTTTAGACCTACCAAATGAATATACTGAAAGTGATTTAAAAAATGCTATTGTAAAAAATCTAAAAGATTTTATTTTAGAAGTTGGGCGTGATTTTACTTTTATTGGTGATGAGTATCGTGTTCAAGTTGGCAATCATGATCTATTTATTGATTTATTATTTTTTAATCGTGAATTATCTTGTCTTGTTGCTTTTGAATTAAAATTAGGTGAATTTAAAGCAGAATATTTAGGAAAGATGAATTTATATTTAGAAGCACTTGATAGAGATGTTAAAAAGAAAAATGAAAATCCTAGTGTTGGGGTCATTTTATGCAGTTCTAAAGATAAAAATATAGTTGAATATTCACTTAGTAAAAATATGTCCCAAACGTTAATTTCCGAATATAAATTAAAGTTAATTGATAAGAAAATATTAGAAAATAAATTAAGTGAAATGAAGCAAATTCTTGAAAGTGAAAATGAAAAATAAAATAAATATAAAATAGATAATGTTGGATATATTGACATTCTAGGAGGAAAAATTGAATCGGCTGAAACTCCAAAACAAGCAGCTGTACGAGAATTTAAGGAAGAGACTGGAATTGATATAAGTGAATAATCGATATGCAATAACATTTTTACTTCAACCAGAATTTCAAAATGAATTAAAAATTAAAAGTATTAATATTAAATTTTTAGTGGATGCAAATCATAAAGTCTTAGATATTTCAAGAATTTAGAAATAAATTGTTTTGGGTATATACTTCATTCTAGGGGGTTATTAAATAACCAACTAGAAAGGTTTACCGAAGACAAAAAAAGTAAAAAGATCATCTGTTTTGTTTTAGGGTTATTTATAATAATAGGGTGTATTACTTTTTATAAAACGTTTGCTTTTTATACGGAGAAAGTAGAGTTTAATATCATAAAGGAAGAGTGCCTAACTTTGTTTACTCGAGCGCTCCATGGTTCATTCGTGGGGGCTACTGTAATGGTACGTCTAATGCAGGGATCTTCTACTTAACAATTCTAATGGTGGTACCGATAGTTATTACAGTTTCCGTGTGGTGCTTGCCTATTAGTTTAGCCTATTCATGAATAAGAAAGATAAAGAATTGAAGAATAAGCCAATGGGCTTGTTTTTTTGTGAGAAAAATTTTTGAAAAGAAAATAAAAAAAGTTCCGAAGAACTTTTATAATCGAAGTGGTATCTCACAAATTAATTTTACGGCTTAGGTCGAGTTGAATTTCTCTATTTTCTCGCCCTCGGTTACCCTTAGGTGATTTCTCTTTAAGGAAAATAATTAATTGTCACCAATTTAATTACTCGATTGCCACTTAGTCCGTACCTTAATCCTTGTGATGTTGACACTCTAGAGGTTTTCCCAAACACATAATTATCAATGCTTATTCGCTTTTGCAAGTAATGTTTTCAAATTATAAAATCAATTATTCCACATTATCACTCACGACATGTGCTTTTAAATTCATTGCTTCGATAAAAGGAGAGCGGTTATATGCCATTATAACTTTCCTTAAATCTGAAATTATATATCCACCCTTCTCTGGGCGAAAAAAGCAGAATATATAAAGTGCTTTCACACAATTGATAGATTTTTAGCCCTATCTTCACATTGTTTATGTGACTAGAATAATGCACCACGTAATAAAATTATAACATATTTACATTATATTGTCAAATTTTAAAATTTGAACTCTATTAGATTTTATGCCTTTTTTTTCTAACTATGCTTATTTTTTTTATGAAAAGAAATGAATCTTTAAAAATTGGCTATAAAAGTAAGAAAAATTAGTGTATAATAAATTTAGATTTTGAGAATAAAAAAAAACTTACTCGATGTAAGTTAAATTCTTTTTGGAGCAAGTGAGCGGGATCGAACCGCCATCTCAACCTTGGCAAGGTCGTATACTAACCATTGTACTACACCTGCATGTTTTAATCATAACAAATATGAGTTGAAAATGCAATAAAAAAGGAGAAAAAATGAAAAATAAAAATAAAAAAATAATTATTATTAGTATTACTTTAATTTTGATTATTATCATTAGCATTATGGTTGGCTGTTCTTTTTTAAAGGAAACAAAAGTAGAAGAACCTACTAATAAAGTAGAAGTGGTTGATAAAATTGAAGCTTTTGGGTATCAATTAGAAGATCGAGATACTGAAATTTATAAAGCAACTTTTCTAGAATTAAAAAATGTTTTAGCTAGTTCAGAAGTAAATGATGAAGAATATGCTCGGCTTTTGTCCAAATTGTTTTTAATTGATTTATATACACTTGATAATAAAATAAGTAAGTATGATGTAGGGGCATTGGATTTTATATATGAGACGGAGCAAGAAAAATTTAAAAATAAATTGTTAGATACAATGTATAAATTGGTTTTAGATAATTCTAATCATAAACGAGAACAAGAATTGCCTATAGTTAAAGATGTTCTTATTAATAAAGTAGAAAATACAGAATATAAAAAAAATAATGTGTCTTTTAAAGGGTATAAAGTTTGGGCTGACATTCAATATGAAAAGGATTTGGGTTACGATAAAAAAGTGGTTTTAACCATTTTAAAAGAAGAAAATAAGTTATTTGTTGTCAATTTAAGTGTTTTATAATATAAAAAAGAGATTGTCAAATAGGGATAAGAATGATAGAATGTTAATAAGAATAGGTGGTTAATCTATGGAAGCAGAAAATAAAATAAATAGTTCAAAAAATTTAGGGAGAATTTTTGTTTTAGTTGTCTCTTTAATTGTTATAGGAATTAGTGGTTCTTATGCTTATTTTACAACAAATATAATGGGAAAGCCTACTCAATCTACTATTAGTAGTGGTAAATTTGATGTGACGAGTAGTCTTGAAGGAGCCAATGCGATTAAAGATTTGAGTTTAACTCTAATTAATGCGGAGGAAGTGGCTACAAAAGCTAAAAAATTAGAATTTACGGTGGTCAGTACAAGTCATTCAACTATTGATGCAAAATACGATGTTTTTTTAAGAGGAATTTCTTTGTCTAAAAATTTATATAGTGCTGATTTTAAATGGGAACTTATAAATAAAGATTGTGTTGAAGAGTCATGTGTGTTAGCTAGTGGTGATTTTAGTACAGTTGAACGCACAGATCAAGCGGTGCCTGAAGAGGAACCCAACGTTTTAACAACAGTTAAAGATATTCAATTAACTACTGAGTCTCTTTTATTAAATAAAGATACGACGCAAAATTTGATATTTAGAATTTGGCTTCAAAATGATGAGAATAGAAATCAAATTGAATTAACTAATGGAAGTTTTGAAGGAAAATTGGCGCTTTCAGTTGTACCAGCAGAAATGAATTAAACACTTTTAGAGTGTTTTTTTTATAAAATGGACTTTATTTCTAGAAAAAAAGTGCTATAATAGTGCGTAGGAAATGGGGGATATAAATGGCTAAGAAAAATGAAACAACTAAAAAAGAAGAAAATGAAATAAAAAAAGACGTTGTTCTTTCAATTAAAGAAAAAGTTTTAAATGAGCTTAATAAAGAGATTGAGACTACTTTACTGAGTAAAACCAATAAATTTAAAGATGAATTAAAAGAGGAAATGAGCAATGATATTCAAGTAGAAGTCGCTAATTTTATGAAGCAAGAGGAAAAAAGAATTATTAAAGGGAAAAATATGGCTATTTTTAAAAGAGACGTTTTAATTCTTGTTTTCTTTGGAATCGCTTTATATTTTGGTTATTGTTTGTATGATGTTAAGTATTTTGATTTTATGAAAGCAGAATGTGAAAAAAATGGGACGTGTGCTGTAGATAATAACTTAGTTAGTCAACCCGATTCGCAAGAGCCAACACCTGTCGTCAAAGATAAGAACTGGTACGTTGAAAATTATGGTTATTTAATGGATGAAATTAAAGTTACGATGAATCCAGATCAAGTATCAGCGTATTATTTATATAGTAGTGATCATCAGTTAAGTGATATTAAGACTTCTTATTTATTAAATATGGCTTATAATCATTTAGATAAAAAATCGATTAAAACGAATTCAATGAATGTAACGATTGAAGGAGAAGTATTAAGAAAAGCTTATGAAGAAGTTTTTGGTTCTATGAACTTTTATCAAAATGTTAATTTTACTTATGATTGTTTGAATTTTGTTTATAATCAAGAAAAAGATCGTTTTGTTGCTGAGAACGAAAAATGTAGTGTTTCTAAAAATGTAATTGTGGAAGAAATCGAAGCAATGAGTGAAGAAGGCGATGTTTTATACATTAATACGATTGCTTCTATTTATAATGAAGGTGAAAAAAGCTTTTATACTTTTGATAATTTGTATGAAGCGGTAGTGAGTAATGTGACACGTGAGGATATTAGTAAATATTCTAAAAAACTAAATCGTTATCAATATCAATTTAAGAAAGTAGATCAAGTTTATTATTTAGATTCTATTACTAAGTTAAAATAATTTGTTAAAAAGATTTATTTGTGATAGAATGTTTTTTAAGAAGGCGATTTAAAAGTATTTTAAGTAGTTTTATAGAGTTCTTAAATAGAGATTAAGTACTAAAAGCTGAAAGTACTTAAAGATAAACTATAAAATGAAGTTCTCTACTTTAGTCTTAATCGGTAGTGCGTTATAACATAAAGTGCTAGAAATTTTTCTAGAATTTGGGTGGTACCACGGGTTTAACTCGTCCCTTACTTTTGTAAGGGGCGTTTTTTTATTTAGGAGGATTTATGAAAAAACGATTTTGTTTAGTAACGACCACATTTCAAGATTTAAAAGAAGCGAAAAAAATTATGAAGGTTTTGTTAGAAAAAAAATTGATTGCGACTGCCACCATTTTACCTTCTACCAGTCTTTTTCTGGCGGGTGAAAAAGTGATTCATAATCAAGAATTTAAAATTGAGATGAAAACGAAAAAAAGTTTATATAAAAAGATTGAAAAAGAATTACTTAATATTAAGTCCAGTGAAATTTTACAACTGTGTGTTTATGATATTTTAGAGGGAACACAAGAGTATTTAAAATGGATTGAGGAGGAGACAACATGAAAGAAAAGATTGCTTTAGTGACAGGAGGAACAAGTGGTATTGGAGAGGTAAATGATATTGCTAATGTGGTGTTATTTTTGTTATCGGAGAAGGCAAGTTACATTAATGGCGAGAATATTAATGTTAATGGAGGAAGTTTGTTAAAATAAAATATAGAGGAAATAGTTTTATTTGTGATTCTGTTAATAAAGAAGCGTCAAGTTTTGTTAAAAAGATATGAATAAGATGAAAGAGGAAAAATATGAAAGATAAAATAAGTGAAATAAGAAAAGAATTTCAAGAGAAAATAAAAGAGGTTACAGATTTAAAAGAAGTGAATGAACTTAAAGTGAATTATTTAGGTAAAAAAGGGGCTATAAGTGAACTCACTACTTATTTAAAAGAATTACCAAATGAAGAAAAAAAGGATTTTGGAAAACTTTTGAATGAGTTAAAAACAGAAGTGAGTTCTGTAATTGAGGAAAAAATAAAAAGTTATGAAGAGGAAGCTTTAAATGAAAAATTAACTAGTGAAAGCATTGATGTGACATTACCAGGAACAAAAATTAGAATGGGTGCGCCTCATATTTTAGAAAAAGTCATTGAAGATATTGAAGATGTTTTTATGTCTATGGGCTATGATGTGGTTGATGGACCAGAAATTGAAGAAGATAAATACAATTTTGAAATGTTAAATATTCCAAAGGGACATCCAGCAAGGGATGCGCAAGATACGTTTTATTTAAGTGGTGATGAAATTTTATTGCGTAGTCAAACTTCACCAGTTCAAATAAGAACGATGTTAAGTAAAGGAGGAAAGGAACCCGTTCGAATGATTTGTCCTGGGAAGACGTATCGAAGAGATGATGATGATGCCACGCATTCTCATCAGTTCGTACAGATAGAAGGGTTGCTTGTTGATAAAAAGGTAAGTTTAAGTGATTTAAAAGGGACATTTGAAGTTTTGGCTAAACATTTATTTGGCAATCAGACCGAAATAAGGTTAAGACCTAGTTATTATCAATTTACAGAGCCTTCTGTTGAACTGGATATTAGTTGTTTTAAATGTAAAGGTTGTGGCTGTAGTTTATGTAAAAATACTGGTTGGATTACGGTTTGTGGAGCGGGAATTGTTCACCCTAATGTTTTAAGAAATTGTGGGTATGAACCAAGCGTTTGGACTGGTTTTGCTTTTGGTTTTGGTGCTGAACGTCTTGCGATGTTAAAGTATGGCATAGGGGATTTAAGAGTATTTTATCAAACGGATTTAAGAGAAGTAGAAGGGTTTGATAGAAAGGAGGATTCTAATGATTAATTTAGAATGGGTAAGTGATTATATTGCTATTAAAGAGGAAGATTTGAGTGAACTTGCTAAGAAGATTACAAGTGCGGGAATTAATATAGAAAAGGTCATAACGAATCATATTGAACATTTGGTTATTGGAGAAATTGTACGTTGTGTTGCGCATCCAGATAGTGATCACATGCATATTTGTGAGGTTAATATTGGAAATGAGACTGTACAAATCGTTTGTGGTGCCCCAAATGTACGAGAAGGACTAAAAGTCATTGTTGCTTTACCAGGCGCTATTTTACCAGGAGAGTTTCAAATAAAAAAAGGTAAAATACGTGGAGTAGAGTCGAATGGAATGATTTGTGCTTTATTTGAACTTGGCTTAGAAGAAAAAACTGAAGAAAATTATAATAAAGGCATTCATGAATGCAACGATGATGAAGTTGTCGGAATGGATGCGATGAAAAGTTTAGGGTATGATACCACCCTTTATGAACTGGATATTCATAAGCATCGTAATAATGATTGTTATTATCATATTGGTTTTGCTTATGAAATTGCTTGTATTCTAAATAAAACTGTGACTTTGCCAAACTTAGATTATGCGACGAGTGATGACTCAATAAAAAATCATTTTTCTTTAAAAATAGACACAGAGAAATGTCCTTATTATTTAGCAAAAATGGTTACCAATGTGCATATTGGGCCTTCTCCTGATTTTATTAAGAAAAGACTTAAAAGTGTAGGAATGCGCTCAATTAATAATGTTGTTGATATTTCTAATTATGTCATGCTTGAGTTCGGGCAACCGCTTCATTTTTTTGATAAAGAGAAGTTAGGAGATCACGTGGTTGTTCGTAATGCTCACAATGATGAAAAAATGGTTACGCTAGATGGGGTAGAACGTACTTTAAAGTCTAGTGATGTTGTGATTACCGATGGCGAAAAACCAGTTTGCATTGCGGGTGTAATGGGTGGACTGAATACCGATGTCGATGAAAATACAAAGAATATATTAATTGAAAGTGCGATTTTTGATGCGGTTAGTATAAGAAATACAGCGAGTCATTTAAATTTAAAAAGTGAAGCTTCTATACGCTATGGAAAAGGGTTAAATTATGAGTATACCAATATGGCTATAGATAGAGCTTGTCATTTGTTAGAGAACTATGCGGGAGCGACAATTCTTCAAGATGTCGTTTGTTATGATGCTGTTGATAAAACTCCTAAAGTTGTTCAATTTAAAGCCAGTGATGTCAATCAATTATTGGGTATTGTGATTGATACTCAAATGATGGAAGTGGAACTAAAAAAACTTGATTTTGATTATACGTTAGAAGGAGAAACTTTTACAGTAACGATTCCTCGAAGAAGACTGGATATTGACCCAAATGTAAATGATATTGCTGAAGAAATAGGAAGACTTTATGGGTATCAAAATTTGGTTTCTACTCTTCCTTCATTAGAAACGAAGCGAGGAGAATATATTGGGGATGTAAAAATACGAAAAGAAATTAGTAAACGATTAAGAAGTTTAGGTTTAAATGAATGTAAAACGTATACGCTGACTAGTCCTTTAATGGCCGAATTGTTTCGTTATGACAATAAAGAAAATTTAGTTTTACCCAATGCGATGAGTGTGGATAAGTCTGTGATTCGTACCAGTTTATTACCTTCTTTATTAAATGTGTATGATTATAATAAAAAGAGAAATGTTAAAGATGTTTTCTTGTATGAGATTGCAAAGACCTATGATAAAAACTATCAAGAAGAAACAAAAGTCGCTTTACTTATAAAAGGGAATTATTTAGTAAATGAGTGGCAAAAAACTAGTGTTAAAGGTGATTTTTATGTTCTTAAAGGAATGGTTGAAAATTTACTGGATTATTTAGGATTTAAAAATCGTTATCAATTTAAAAAGGAATTGGTTGAAAGCCTTCATCCAGGAGTTGCTGCTGGCATATATTTAGATAGAACGCAAATTGGCATCTTAGGTCAAGTGCATCCTAATCTTGTTCATGATGAGATTTTCGTTTGTGAATTGTCTGTTAAGGCTTTGTATGAAGCTCAAATTAAACCAATTAAATACAAAGAAGCTTGTAAATATCCAGAGATTATAAAAGATGTGGCTTTTATTGTGGATCAGTCTGTAGACAGTGAAAGTATTAAAAAGGTCATTAAAAGTAACGGAAAAAGAATATTGGATTCGGTAGAAGTTTTTGATTTGTACCCTAATATTGAAAAAGGTAAGAAGTCAATGGGTTATAAATTAGTTTTTAAAGATTATAATAGAACTTTATTAGAAGAAGAAGTTATGGAAGTGTTTTATTCGATTATCAAAAGCGTCGAAAAAGAATTTAATGCTCTTTTAAGGGATAAATAATAAAGATTAATGATTGATGAAAGAATTAAATAGAAAGTTCCCAAATAAATAGGGAGCTTTTTATTAAGAAGT
>CAOKAG010000046.1 GCA_948466395.1 uncultured Mycoplasmatota bacterium | reverse complement strand
ACTAGACTTTATGGTATCTAGAAACAATTTTTTATCATTAACTGTCAAACTTGGGGTTATACCTTTATAGACGTAAGCCTTGATTACAACGAGGATGAAAATATAGAAACGGAATACGAAAGTAAATTTAGAAAAGAAGGAATAAAAATAAACTATTTAAAAGCAACCAAAAAATAACCTATTTAAAAAAAAACTTTTCTTTGCTATAATAGTGGAAGATAGGTGAGCTAAATGAAAAAAATCGTCATATTAATTTTTATTTCTTGTTTTCTTTATGGTTGCCATGATATTAATAAAGGAAATTATGAAGAAATTATTAATTTTTCTTTAAAAAATGAAGCCTATAAATTAAAAAATCATACCTCTGAAGGATTCAGTTATTACCTTCCAAAAGGGTTAAAAATAAAAGAAGACAACAAAACCAATCTCGTCATCCAAAAAGATAAGAACTACTATTATCTTTATTTAGACTTAATCAGCTATCACAATAAAATAAAAGAAGAATACAAAATTCAAGACGATTCTTTTTATTCTCAAACCATTAAAAATGGCGACAAATTTGGCTATTTAGAAATCAATTTAAAAGACAAGAATAAATATTTAATTGAAATTATGTATAATTATGCTAAAATAGAAGTAATAGTAGAAAAGAGCGACATTAATGAAGCCCTTAGCTACTCTATGGCATTATTAAGCTCGGTTACTTATAACGATGTCATCATAGAAAATTTAATTGGTGAAAATATCTTAAACTACAATGAATTAGAATTTAACATATTTGAAACAGTAAAAAATTCAAGTAATTTAATTGAATACGATGAAAACAATACACATGAAACAACTGAAGAAATACCAGATACAGATTTAATAAATAAGAGGTGAAAAAATGGGATTATTTAATAAATTAAAAAATGCCTTATTTGAAGAAGAAGAAATTGATTTAGAACCAACTCCAGATAAAATTGTCATTAAAGACGATGAAAATATAAATCCTAAAAAGAAAGAAAAAGAAGTGGAATTAAAAAAAGAAATTCCTTTAGAAAATGAAAGAGAACTTTTTAAAGCTGAAAATACCTTTAACTTTCCCGATTTTGATGAAGAAGAATTTGTTACGAATTATGAGCCAGGAAAACAAGCGAATAAACCTACAGAAATTGTAGAAGAGAAAAAAATAAGAAGAGAACTAGAGTTTGAAGACAAACCTAGCAAAACTTTTGAATCAAAAATAAAACCAACTAGAGAAAAAGAACCCATGCGTGAAAAAATAATGCCTGAAAAACAAACCAATAGTAAAAAAAGTTTTATACCTTCTCCAGCCATTTCTCCTGTCTATGGAATTATGGATAAGAGCTTTAAAAAAGAAGAATTTCTTGCCTCTGAAAGAAAACAAAAAATTAGAAAAACCAGTGACGTCGATGAAATAAGAAAAAAAGCTTTTGGTCCTTTAGGAGAAAATTTTCCTAAAAAAACACCAAAAAGAGAAGATTATTTTAAAGAAGAATCAAAAAGCATCGATGATTTATTAAAAGACTCAATTGATGAAACCATAGAACTTAATTTTGATGAACCAGAAAACAGGGAAGTAGAAAAAAAGAACAGAAGCACTTTAAATAATTTTTCATCTGCTCTTGAAGAAGAATTGGATTTAGACAATAGAAAGTTAGAAGCTGCAGAAGAGGCTATGCCAAGAAGAACCAAACGAGTAGATTATCAAGAAGAGTTACCAAAAAGAAAAGAAGCACTTGAAAATGCAAATGAGCTAGAAGATACATTAGAAAATGATTTATACAACTTAATTGATGCAATGTACGACAGTAGAGAGGAAGAATAATCATGGAATTTTTATTAGATTTTTTACCAATAATTATTTATTTTTTATTAATAATTTTTCTAATTATAGGCATAATATTAGGTATAAAGTTCATTATAACTTTAAATAAAGTAGAAAAAGTAGTTGAAGACGTAAACGAAAAAGTTCAAACATTAAATGGGTTCTTCCATGTCATTGACTACACGACCGATAAAATTGCTTTTGCAACAGATAAAATGGTCGAAGGTGTAACAAGTTTATTTCATAAATTGTTATTTAAAAAAAGAAAGAAAAAAGGTGAATAAAAAATGAGTAAAAAAGGTTTGGGAAAATTTATTGCAGGGGTCTCTGTAGGAACATGCCTAGGTATTTTAATTGCTCCTAAAAGTGGAAAAGAAACGAGAAAAGAATTAAAAGAAAAGGGAAGCGAACTAGTAGACAACATCAAAAATTTAGACGCCAAAGAAATTAAAGAAAAATTAAATCAAAAATTAAAAGAAATCAAAAAAGAATTAGAAAATTTAGATAAAGAAACCGCTCTAGAAGCCATTAAAACAGGAGCAAACAATCTAATGAAAAAATGCGATGAATTAATTGATGGGGCTAAAGAAGCTTGTGCTCCCGTAATAGAAAATACCGCTAAAGAAGTTCGTGAAAAAACAATTACTCTTTTAAAAAGCGCATTAGATAAATTAGAAAAAAACGACCCTAAACTTAAAAACAATTCAAACAAAAAAACGAAAAATGCCTAATCCTTAAAGACACGTAAAAAGGTGTCTTTTTATGTATAAAACAGGAATGGCGAAAAAATAAAAAAAGAACCTTGAAGAATAAAAAATTTTATGTTAAATTAAAAGTAAGTAAGCAAAGAAGAATGCGAAGTAATGATTTAACTTTAATAAAGAGAGTTCGTGGTCGGTGCAAACGAAATGACATTAAATCATAAAATACACATTTGGAGTTTAATCGGTAACGCGTTATAGTAATAAGTGCATGAATGAGATCATGAATTAAGGTGGTACCACGGGTTTCTCGTCCTTAGTTTATGATTTTTTATTGTTTTAAGGAGGAAAAAAATGCATATAGAATATGAAGTGAGAATATTAAATATTGATAAATCTAAAATCATTCAAAAATTAGAAGAGTTAGGAGCCACATTTGAATGGGAAAGTTTGCAAAAACGTTATACCTATGATTTTAATCCAAAAGATGAAAAACGTTGGATTCGCCTTCGCCAAAATGGTGTAGAAACAACTTTAACCATTAAAAATGTAAAATCTTTTGAAATAGATGGGACAGAAGAATTAGAAATTAATGTCGATAGCTTTGAAAATACAAATTTAATTTTAAATCAACTAGGCTATTTTCATAAAGCCTTTCAAGAAAATAAAAGAAGAAGGTATCATTTAAATGGGGTAGAAATCGATATTGATTCTTGGCCACTCATTCCTGATTACATTGAAATAGAAGGAAAAAATGAAGAAGAAGTATTAAATATAATCGAAGCGTTAGGTTATAAAAAAGAAGAAGTGACCTCTAAAGATGTTCAGTCCATCTACTTAGAGTATGGAATCGATTTAGAGACAATGAAAGAATTAAAATTGGAGAGTGAAAGAAAATGACAAATTGGGAAGAATTACAAAAAAGAGGTTTAATAAAAGACGTTGCTGGTGAAGGAATTGAAGAACTCATTAATAAAGGTGGAGCAAATTTTTATTGGGGAACCGATCCAACAGCTGATAGTCTTCATCTGGGCCATTATGGATCTTTAATAACCGCAAAAAGATTAATGAAAATGGGCCACCACCCAATCCTTTTAGTAGGAGGAGCAACAGGTCGAATTGGAGACCCAAGACCTACTTCTGAAAGAGAAATGATGAGTATTGAAACGCTTGAAAAAAATGTAGAAGGCATTCGTTTACAAATTGATTCAATTTTTGAAGGAAAAGCCAAACTTGTAAATAACTACGATTGGTTTAAAGCGTATAATTTCTTAGACTTTTTGCGTGATATTGGAAAATACATTAACGTAAATTATATGATTTCCAAAGACATCATCAGTCGTCGTTTAGAAACAGGAATAACTTATGCAGAGTTTAGTTATATGCTAATCCAAGGGTATGATTTTTTGTATATGTTTGAAAAAATGAATTGTATCATGCAAGTAGAAGGATCCGATCAATGGGGAAACATAACAACAGGTCTTGATTTAATTAAAAAGAAAACAGGGAAAGAAGCTTACGGCTTTACAATGCCATTAATTTTGGATAGTACAGGAAAAAAATTTGGTAAAAGTGAGGGGAATGCTTTATGGTTAGACAAAAATAAAACATCAAGTTATCAACTTTACCAATACTTAATTAATACTGAAGATGCTAAAGTAGAAGAATATTTAAAAATATTTACTTTCTTACACTTAGATGAAATAGAAAATATCATAACCAAACATAAAGAAGAACCTCATTTACGTCTAGCTCAAAAAGCATTAGCAGAACAAATAATCACAGATTTACATGGAAAAGAAGAATTTGAACACGCTAAAAAAATCAGTGAATCTTTATTCTCAGATAAAATATGGGAGTTAAAAAGTGAAGAAATTATTGACAGTTTAAAAGACTTACCAACATTTGAAATGAATGACGAAACCAATTTAGTCGATTTACTTGTAAACCATAACATTTGTTCTTCAAAAAGAGAAGCAAGAGAAATGATTACAGGTAAGGCTATAAATGTAAACAATACAAAAATAACGGATATAGATAAGAAAATAACCAAAAAAGAAGCCATAGAGGGTCAAGTTATTTTAATTAAAAAAGGTAAGAAAAACTATTATCTAGGCATTTATAAATAAGAAAATAAACTTTTTTCATAAAATACTTTGAGAGGAGGAGACTCAAATGTATCAAAATTACAACTTTCAGAAAAGAAATGGAGACCGCCAATTTTTCTTTCCATTTTTAACAGGAGCATTAGTTGGAGGCGCGGCAGTTGGATTAACAAGACCAAGACCTATTTATAATGTAGCACCTTATCAACCTTATCCACCAATGGGACCAGGTCCTTATGGTTATTCTTCTTATAATTATTATATTCCTTACGGAAGATAAAATAAATTTAAGAAAAACAAGAAGAAAGAAAAAATTGGAAAGTCAAACCCTCCAATTTTTTTATGGATACTTTAAAAAGAAAAATGAATGATTTGCTTCAAAAAACGAGTTTGATAAACGTAGATAATTTTAATCTCTGAAGTCACCATTTTAACGAAAAATAAATGAAAAAGCAACTAATAAGTTCTTTTTTTTATATTCAAAATAAGACCTAAAAAGATAAAATAAACAATCATATTTGAGCCACCATAAGATAAAAAGGGAAGAGGAATACCCATAATTGGAACCAAACCTAAATTCATAAAAATATTATAAATTTGTTGAAACAAAAACAAATAAAGAAAGCCATGAATAAAAATCTTATAAGACAAATCCTGGGTTTGAGTTAAAAGATGAATAAAATAATAACAAAGAGTAAAAAGGCATGCAATCAATAAACTTCCTCCAACAAATCCAAACAAACTAATCAATAAAGTAAAAACAAAATCCGTGGGAAACTCTGGAACATAAAGCAAACTATTCTGTAAAAAAGAACCCCAAAGACCCGAATTTCCAATAGTTATTAGAGCATTATTAATTTGCATGCCACTTCCTTCTTTAAAGTGAATCAAGCGGTCCATTCGGTAAAAAATGCTTGTACCTAAATAATGAATTAAAAGATCTTGTTTAAACAAATAAAAATAAATAAAAGTACCCATAACCAAACTAAAAATTAGAAAAGCAAGAACAAACCATCTCTTCCGAATCCCTGATAGAACATAGCTTGAAAATAAAAGAAGAAAATAAAAAATAATTGCTCCCGTATCAGGCTCTAAAAAAACGAGAATCGAAGGGAGTAAAGTAACAATAAAACATTTAAACAGATAAAAAAACTCTCTTTTATGATAATGAAAATCATCCGTTAATTTAGATAAATAAAGAAGAAGAGAAATTTTCATAAATTCACTCGGTTGAAAATTAAAAAATTTAAACGAAAACCAAGCCTTTGAACCATTGATTTCTTTACCAAAAAATAAAACCAGAAATAATAAAAGTAAACTAAAAACATAGAAATAAAAACTATAATGAAAAAAGAATCGGATTTTCACTTTTCTTAATATAAAGAGAATGAAAAAGCCAATAAAAAACCACAAAATCTGTTTAACAAGATGCATAGAATAAATATCTTTAACAAACTTGGCTTGATACATACAAAAAAAGCTACTAATCATTAAAAGAAGCAAAGGTAAAAATAAAAGGACATTGTATTTATTTATAAACTTTTTCATAGTTTTAGTATGTAACAAAAACCTTTTTTTATCATAAAATTAAACGAGGTGTTCAAAATGAAAAAATTACCACAAGTTTATGTAGTACCAATCACGAAAGAAATAAACAACAATAAAGAAGTATTTAAAAGTTATGAGAAACAAGAAGTAATAGAAGAAACACTACCTATAGATAAAAACGATATTAACAAAATTTTTAAAGAAAAAGACCATGTTTATAAAAGTAAAATCATGATTAACGATTCTAAAATAGTGGAAGCGATTGGACTAACCAATAACGCTTTACTAACTTTAACTGGAGAAAAAATTCCCTTAGAGCAAATTAAATCATTAAAAAAAGTGTAAATTTACACTTATAACAAATCATCTATATATTTTTTTAACTGTCTAGCATCTTTGCCAAAAATAATTTTTAATTGATTATCAATTTCTACTATCCCTTTTGCTCCTAATTTTTGAATACTGTCTTTATCCACTAAAGAAACGTCTTTTAATATGACTTTAAATCGAGACATATTGCATTCCGCATTAATAATATTATCTTTTCCACCTAAATAGTTAATTAATTTATTCGCTTCAACACTAAAATCTCTTTTCATTAACTTAATAACAATTAAGGAAATAATAAGTAAAATACCTAAAATAATACCGTATTGAAATATAGTATTCATATAATCACCTAATAAAATTATACAACAAAATAAGAAAATTTAAAACCTTTTTAAATCCTAGAACTATTTTTCATTTTTTTCATAAATTAATAATGAGAACAGATGAAAGGGTGAAAAAGTTATGTGTAATAAAGAAAATGAATGTAAAGAAAATACAAGTTGCATTGCTGAAATATTAAACGTGATCTTAGTTCTTCAACAAAACGCTTGTCCAGAAAATTGTTTAGATTCTTGTGATCGACCAATGCTTGGTGGAGGACCAAACTGTTTAATCTGTAATACACGACCTATTATGCTTTACACTTGCTGTGGTAATGGTGCTCCTTGGACAATGCCAACAAGTAAAGATTCTACAGCAACCTGTACTGAAATATCTTCAACATGTTCAAGTGTATTCAGAGTAGAAAAAGTAGATGGAAATTGCTGTACTTGCCGAGTTCTTGCTGACAATCCAGATACAACAAGTTTAAATCCATACGTTGCAACAAGTTCTTTCTTTACAATTAGTCTAGACTGTGTTTGTGCTATTCGTTGCTTAACCGATACATTCGTTGATTGTGTATAAGTATTTCTTAAATAAAAAAAGACAAGTAAGAAATTTTTCCTATTTGTCTTTTTTAATTTTTATATTCTAAAACATCTGTAATACTACAATCAAGAACAAAACAAATTTTAGCAATAATTTCTAAATCGACTCTAGAGACTTTATTATTATAATATCTTGTAATTAAATCATAATTAGTACCCATCATATTACAAAGCTTATTACGACTGACTCCTTTTTCATTTAATAACTCTTTAAGTCGAATATTAATTTTTCCAAAATTTTCTAGAACATAGACTAAATTATTCATCTTTCCACCTCACAATTGATCTATCTATTGCTCATATAACTATTATAAATTTATTTAAAAATAAATAACACTCACTTTTTTTAATTGACAGTTTTAGAGTTAAATGATATTTAATTATAATAAAAATATATTAACTAGTTTTATTATATTTGAGAACAGCTTTAAAAAATGTCGAATTCTGTCGATGAAAAAATAAAGCTTAATTTTTTATGTTAGCTCCTTTTGAGAATCTAGAAAAAATGGCGTACAATTTAACTTTGTTAGGAGCAAAAAAAGTAGTCATTACAGGTATAACAAAAGGAAATAAAATATGGAATTTTCTTTACAGTAAAGAGTCTAAAATTGTTGATACCGAAAAAATTGGAGAATCACGTACAGCTGTGAAGAGGTCTTTACAGCTATCGTTATGACTTCATTAATAAATGGAGAAGAACTCTATGAAGCGGTATTAAAAGCTGTACATTTTATTAATAAAGTGATAAAATTTATGGAAAAATTAAATATACCTTTAAATTATGGCTTAGGTTTTAAAAATATTTAAGCGAATTAATGAATTAAGGCTAAAATAAAAAATCAGGGGAAAAATGAAAAATATGGAAGAAAAAATTGAAAAAGCAATGGTTTTAATTACAGAAGATGAAGCATTAGGAAGTCGATTAAAAACATATAAAAGGTTTAATAATATTTATCCATTCACTACCGAAAATATAAAAGGTTATCTAAAAGATTGTCAAGTTAAAAACGAAAGAATCTTAACCGTTGGAGCCAGTGGAGACCATATCCTAAATCTTCTTTTATTAGGGGCTAATAATATTGATTATTTTGATGTTAATCCTTTTACAGAAATGTATATTGAACTTAAACTAGCCGCTTTAAAAGCTCTAGATTATGATGAATTTATCGATTATTTCAGCAGTAGTGATTGGGCACGTCGTTATCCCTATATGCATTTTAAACAATATCAAAAAATTTCTCCTTTTTTGATGGAAAAAAATCGTTTATTTTGGGATAGTCTATATTTAGAATTTAGTGGAGAAGAAATTCGTTTTTCCAAACTATTTAATAAAGATGAGCCGCCAAGTCGTGTCTTAAAAGAAATTAATGGGTATTTAGAGAAAGAAAATTATTACAAATTAAAAGCCATTCTTCTAAAAAATCAATATCAACTTCATTTCTATGAAAGAAATTTAAAAGATTTAAAATATCATTTACATAAAACCTATAAAATGATTTTGTTATCAAATATCGCTAAATACTTACATTTTATGTATAATACAAAAAATCAAAAATTAAAAGATGATGACTATTATTTAAGAAAATTTAAGCAAACAATAGAAGAATTGTTTCCGTATTTAGAGGAATCTGGAACTTTGTTTCTGGCGTATTTCTATGATTCAAAAATAAATAAATCGGTGATGTATCCTATTTATAATATGGAATTAAGAAATCGTTATTTTCCAGAGTCTACTTATCAAATAAAAGAATTTGAGGGGATAAATCAAATAAAATACGGTTACCAAGATGAAGAAAACGATGCGGTTTTAATTTATAAAAAAATCTAATATAAGAAAAGAGAAAGACTGTGGTACTACAATCCAAAAACACTTTTTTATTGAATTTATAAAAAAGTATGATAAGATTAAATTAATAGAGCTTTAGGAGACTATTGCCTATTTTGTTTTAAAATGGACAATCACTACAATGTTGTTATTTTCAATGTTGTGGGTGAATGTCTTTTTGTTTGAACCTTTACCAAAAGTCCCCCAAAAACTTCTAAACTTACTTTTAGAAAGACCATAAATAATCCTCCTTAAATTTGATTAACCAAACGTCAACCATAACCACAAAAGAAATTGAGTAGCAAGATACTCATGGCAACATCATTCCTAAAGCTCGAATGATTATTCTAAATAAAGTAAAAAAGTCTGTAAAGAAAAAGAGTTCGACAAATTTTGAAAGATATCCTTTCAAACAAAAACACTTGTAGGTTTGTCAAACAAAAGTTACAAAGTAACGACAAACCAACGATAGATTAT
>CAOKAG010000045.1 GCA_948466395.1 uncultured Mycoplasmatota bacterium | reverse complement strand
GAAAGTACCGATAAAGTAGGAAACAGTGTAAGTAAAACAGGAAGTAAAACGACAACAAACGTTTATTTTTCTACAGATGTTAAAGTTGGGGATTATATAAATTATGAATCGCCAATGACCACTTATACAATATCAGGAAACTTAACGGGCTGTCCAGGAAGTGGAGAATTTCCATGCCCTTCAGAAAATCAAACAATAAATCCAAGCGAACTTAATCTATGGCGCGTCATAAAAAAGAATAGTGATGGAACAATTGAAATGGCGTCTGTAAATGCTTCAAGTCAAACGATTAGCTTTTATGGTCAAGAAGGATATAAAAAGTTAGCTGGAACTTTAAATACAATTGCAGGAGCTTATGTCGATGGACGTTATGTAACAACGGCAAGGCATGCAGGATACGACCGTCAAACCTTAACATTAAGTGCAATAACTTCAAGTAGTACTGATACCAGTTATACTACAGATACAAATTTAATAAAAAATGCCTTTGGAAATTTAAAAACAGGAAATAATAAAGCTTATTGGTTAACTAGTAGAGAATACGTATTAAATGGAGAGTATTATGCCTTACGAAACCGCTATGTGGATTCAAGTGGTGTAGTAAATGTAGCAGGTGTCTATAATTCAATCGATAACAGTTCCTACAGTCATGCTAGTTCCGTCAGACCTATTTTAACTTTAAAAGTAAACATAGAGGGGGTAACTGGTATTGGTACTAAAACTGCCCCTTGGAAAATTAATACTTCAAGATATAAAGAGACTACCTTAAATGGAGCGGATCCAGTGCTAAAGGAAGATGAAATGATTCCTATTCTAATCGGAAGTGGTGGAAGTGTGACTTATGCTGATACAACAACCGAGTGGTACAATTATGCTAATAAGAATTGGGCGAATGCAGTCATCTTGCTTGATGGTGCCAAGAATAAATATAAAGTTGGAGATACCATTAGTGAATCGGATATTGAAAGTTATTTCGTCTGGATACCTAAGTATGCTTATAAGATCCAAAGTTTAGGAACCAATACGACAAATAAACCATTTGAAATCAAATTTGGAACAACAAATACCACTAATTCAGATACAGAATGTATCGCACCAAATGTTAGTGGAGAAAATGGAAGTTGTGATGTAGGAAAATACATGACTCATCCCGCATTTACAAGTTTTGGAGACATCAAAGGTTTATGGGTTGGCAAGTTTGAAACAGGATATAAAGGAAGTACTGATACAGCTAGTGCCGAAAAGAATGAAAATAATCCAACCAAGGTTCAAATCAAACCGAATGTCAATTCATGGAGATATATAACAGCTTCAAATATGTTTAAAACGAGTTATAATTATAAAAGAAATCTAGATAGTCACATGATGAAAAATACCGAATGGGGAGCGGTAGCTTACTTAACCCATTCTATCTATGGAAAATGTAATGGAACCACTTGTGAAGAAGTGTATATCAATAATAATAGTAATTATCTAACAGGTTGGTCAGGAATGACTGTTGATGCAAGTAGTTCAATTAGTGAAGGTTATGCTTATAGTCATGCCAATAGTGTTAAAGCGAGTAGTACAGGAAATTATAGTGGTATCTACGACCTAAGTGGAGGAGCCGAAGAATATGTAGCAGGAGTCCAAGGAGATTTAACATCAGGAAGTGGAGCATTCGCTTCAATAAATCCCTATAATAAAAAGTATTATGATACCTACTCAACCGGTGCAAATAGTATTAGTAATTATACAACAAGAATCCTAGGAGATGCTACTGCTGAAACAGCAGGCTGGAACGGTGATTATGCGCTCTTTGTTTATTCTAGCCTCCCTTGGTTCGTTCGTGGAGGCTACTATAATAATGCTTCTCATTCAGGAATCTTCAGCTTCGACAATTTTACTGGTGGTGCCAATAGTTACAGCAGTTTCCGTGTGGTGCTTGCCTATTAGTTTAAAGACAAAAAAATAGAAAATATCTGATTCGATATTTTCTATTTCTTTTTTATCTATTGTAAAATTCAACAATAAGACTTTCATTAATTTCTTGGTTAAGTTCACTTCGATCTGGGTAACGTACATAAGTACCAGACATTTTTTTATCATCAAACTCAACATAAGCACATCTTTTTAAAGTAGCTTCTAAAGCTTCTTTAATGGCTTTATGTTCTAATGAATTTTCTTTAACACTAATTGTATCACTAGGTTTAACTTGATAAGAAGGAATATTAACCTTTATACCATTAACTAAAATATGACCATGGTTGACTACTTGTCTAGCAGCTCTTCTTGTTTTAGCCAGTCCCATACGATAAACTAAATTATCTAAACGACTCTCTAATAAACGAAGTAAATTCTCACCAGCCACACCTTTCATACGGCTTGCACGCTCAAAAACTTTACGAAATTGCTTTTCAGTTAATCCATACATTAAACGAACTTTTTGTTTTTCTTGTAACTGAACGCCATATTCACTAATTTTTTTACGACGATCAACACCATGCATACCAGGAGCATAAGGACGACGAGCTAACTCACGCCCATTTTCAAGTAATGAAAAATTAAGTCTTCTTGCTTTTTTATAAGCTGGTCCAGTATATCTTGCCATTTCAATTCTCCTTTCTATTGCTAAAAGTCGTTAGAAAAAACAAAGTCTAGGGAGTTTATACTAATCATTTCTCCAAAGTGGCAGACTAGGATACTTTGAAACTTTATAAACACATTAAACCTTAATTCTTTCTCTGCCAACTCACGCAATTAATATTATACACTATATTTTTATTAAGTCAAATGAGAGTTTATGATATAATTGAAGAAAAGGAGCCATTATGAAGGACGTAATAAAAGAGAGTTTAAATCTCTTAAACGAAAAGGGTTTCGAAGCTTATATTGTTGGAGGATACGTTAGAGACTTATTATTAAAAAAGGAAAGTTTTGATATTGATATATGTACAAATGCTTCCCCAGAAAAATTAAAAGAACTTTTTCATCTGGAGCCTGGTTTTTATGGTGAACTTCATTTTGATAAAGAAAAATATCATTTTACAATTACCCCTTATCGTAAAGAAACAACTTATGAAAACAATAGATTAATTCAATATGAATGGGTACAAGATTTAAAAGTAGACTTAGAAAGAAGAGACTTTACCATCAATACATTATGTTTAAATAAAGAAGGCACTTTAATAGATGTCTATCAAGCAAAAGAAGATCTTTTAAATAAACAAATAAAAGGAGTAGGAAACCTAGAACAAAAATTAACTGAAGACAGTCTGAGAATATTAAGAGCCATTCGTTTTGCCACCATTTTAGATTTTTCTTTAGAAGAAAAATTAGAAAAAAGTTTACTAAAATACAAACCCTTTCTAAAAAATATAAGCAATTATCGAGTAAAAGAAGAAATCACTCAGATTTTAGCTTCGAAAAACTTTTTAAAAGGAATTCAATTATTAAAAAAAATAGAAGCTTTAGAAATTTTACAATTAGATTTTGGAAGCATGACCTATTATAAAGAAATAAATAAAATGTGGGCCCAAGTCAAAATAAACCGAGAATTACCATTTACAAAAGAAGAAAAAGCGACTATAGTAAACGAAAGAAAAAAAATGCAAATTGTGATGAACGATTGTTTAGAAAAGTAGGTGAAGATTTTGAATATAGAAATAATGAAAGAAAGCAATCTTGTCTTTCCAAGCTTTTTAATTCCTGTAGTAAAGACTTTAAAGTTAGAAATAAACGATCTTATTTTACTCTTATATTTTTGGAATTATAAAAGAGCAACCTTTGATTTAACGGTAATAAATCAAACCATAAAACTAAGTGAAGAAGAAATCTTGACGTCTTTTAATCACTTAATGCAAAAAAAAATCATTAAGTTAGATATTGTAAAAGATGATAATGAAAAAAGAAACGAAGTTATAAATTTAGATTATTTTTACGTTTTAATAAATGAAAAACTAGAAAGTAAAGAAAAAGAAAGTACCAAAGAAGACATTTATAGTATTTTTGAAAGAGATTTAGGAAAAACGCTCTCTTCAATGGATTTTGAATACATAAATGGTTGGATTGAAAAAGGTTTTTCTGAAGAATTAATTTTAGGAGCCTTAAAAAAAGCCCTTTTTTATAACGCTAGTGATTTAAGATACATTGATAAAGTACTTTATGATTGGAAAAGGAAAGGATACAAAACAATGGATGAGGTTAATAATACAAATCAAAATAAAATCGTAGAAAGTGAAAACAAAGAGTTTTACGATTACATAAACTCTAATGATTACAATTGGTTAGATGAAGAATAAAATCCTAGACTATTTAGATGAACTCTATCCGAATCCAAAATGTGAATTAGAATACAATAAAGATTATGAACTTTTAATAGCTACTGTCTTGAGTGCTCAATGTACTGATAAACGTGTAAATATGGTAACCAAAGTGCTTTTTTCTAAATACAATGTCTTTGATTTAGTAAACGTTCCTATAAAAGAAATTGAAAAAATCATTAAACCTTGTGGAACTTATACTAGAAAAGCGTTATACATTAAAGAAATGGCTAAAAGCTTAGTAGAAAATTATGAGGGTAAAGTCCCCAATAATCGAGAGTATTTAGAAAGTTTACCAGGTGTGGGTAGAAAAACATGTAACGTTGTTTTATCCAATATCTATGATGTTCCAGCCATCGCTGTAGACACTCATGTTAAAAGAGTTTCAGAAAGGTTAGGACTTGCCAAAGTAACTGATTCCGTTTTAGAAACTGAAAAAAAACTCATGAAAAAATTTCCCAAAGAAAAATGGAGTAAACTTCATCATCAAATGGTGTTATTTGGAAGATACCATTGTAAAAGTCGAAATCCCGAATGCGTAAATTGTGACTTAAAAGAATGTTGTAAGTTTTATAAAGAAAAAAATTGACTTTTTAATATAAAAGTTTATCTTTTTGATTAAAAGCCTTTATTTTAAGGCATATATAAAAAACAATAGTCTTATTTTACTACTAATTTACTACTTATAAAATAGAAATGAGGTTTAATTTATGCTTAATCATCATTTTTAACAGTATTTGAATTTATATGAAAAATATTGTATTATAATTTAAGTATTTGGGAAAGGAGTTTTTATATGGTTAAATTATCAAAATTAAAAAAAATATTCTTTAATAAAAAGAGAAAGTTGAGAAAAAAACAAAGTGAGGAAAATAGCATTTTAGGAACAATGCCTTTTAAAAAAGAGACTGACTATAAAATTGAGAAATATTCACCGCTTGCATATCCTTTAGGAGAAAATAAAAGTTTGGGTGATGAAAATATAAAAGAAGCAATTCATAATATTCCAGATATAAGTGATGAAGTAGAAATAAAACAAATGAGTAAAACAGATTTTTATCAATTAAGTTATATGGACTGTTTACCTAATAAAAGAATTAAAAAACTTATAAAACAGAAAAGGGATTAAAGTAATAATAAATAATACATTAAATATTCATTGAAAGTTATAGGCTACATGCTTCATGCTACATAATAAGGGTAATACTATCCTTATTATGGCGAAGACTATAGTGGCTTTGCCACTAGTCCCGCTTATAAGGCTATATTCTATACTATGCAATGCCATAGCATTTTTAAATATTTAAAAATTATTTTTTAAAAAATTTTCTAGATTTTTACTACGAATTTACTACTTTTGAAAGCTAAAAGATAAGAAATTATAAAAATATATGTAAATATCTTACAAAAACAAAAGTATCATATGCGCCAATAAATAAAGGCTATAAAGGTATTTAAGAACTTATGAAAAGTTGCTCAAAAAATACAATGTTTTTCTGATAAAATGTTAGAATAACGACTAGTAGGTGAATCATGATAAAAAATAAATTAAAAAAAATGAGCTACATTCTTGCTTTAACAGTATTATTGGGAAGTAAAAATGTTTATGCTAAAACAGAAGAGAAGACTATTGAAAGAAAAGAAGAAACAACGGAAAAAGAAGAATACAAGGTAGAAAATTTATATTTAATTGAAGAAGGAGAGCGCTTTCACTTGTGTATTTGTAAGCCTAATTTTAAAGAGCGCCCTGATAATTTATCTTTAGATGCAGTGAGTAAATTATCTAATTTCGAAAAAGAAGAATTAGAACAAAAAAAGATTTCTTATGTTTCACAACTATCTTACTATCAAGATATTTTAGATGAAGAATATTTGGTAAGTGAAACAATAAGAGGTTTTAATATATATGATAAGGTAAAAAATAAAGAAAATCATAACGAATCCGATGAAGAAAAATTGATTTTTTGGGCTGACAGTACTTATTTTGCATCATCGACAGGCAATTTTTATTACGATTGTTTTACTTACATCCCTGAAACGCAAACCAAAAATCATAGTTATTACCCCCTTCCTGAAGAAAAAATTAACTTTTATTATCGAGTAGGAAATTATTTTGAAACTCCAACTATAACGTTAGAAGACGCTGAAAAATTAGTAAATACTTTAAACAATAATCCTGAACAAGTTAGAAAAAAAACAAGATAAGTTAAATAAAGCACAAAGAATAATGAATAGACTTTGACCCATTCATTTGATAAAATAACGTTGGTGATGACGAATGTTAACAATAAAAGATTTAACCGTTAAAGTTTCAAATAAAACCATTTTAGAAAATTTTAATTTAGAAATAAAAGAAGGAGAAATTCATGCTTTAATGGGGAAAAATGGAGCTGGAAAATCTACCATTTCTAAAATCATCTTAAGAGATGAAGCTTATACCATTACAAAGGGAACAATCACATATAAAAATCAAGACTTATTAAAAATGAATACAACAGAAGTTGCACGATTAGGTTTTTATTTAGCAAGTCAAAATCCTATAGAAATCGATGGCATAACTAACGCTGAATTGATACGTTGTGCCTTGCATGAACAAGGGAAGAAAGAGTTAAACATTTTAGAATTAAACAACAAATTAAAAAAATATTGTGAAAAATTAGACATTCCAACTTCTTTTATCCATCGTAGTATCAATTACAATATGAGTGGAGGAGAAAAGAAAAAAATGGAACTTTTGTACATTTGGATGCTTGAACCCAAATTCATTATATTAGATGAACTGGATTCCGGTTTAGATGTGGATTCTTTAAAATTAGTAGCAAACTCTTTATTAGAATACCATAAACAATTTAAACCCAGTCTTTTAATCATTACACATCAACCAAATTTATTAAATAGTTTAAAACCACATAAAGTGCACATTTTAGAAAATCAAGAAATTACTCAAACGGGAGATTTTTCTTTAGCACAAAAAATCTTTGAAAACGGCTTTTCTAGGGCAAGTCTTATGATTAATGGTGGAAAAAATGAATAAACTAATAATAGCTTCAGAGTCCATAATAGTGGAAAATGAAGACATATTAATAGAAGAAATAACAAAGGATGTAAATTTATATTTAAAAGGAAAAGTAAACTGTGGAATTAAAAAAATAAATAAAAAAGGTACGATTAACGTTTATTTAGAAAAAGAAAGCGATTCCTTAATAGAATTTTTTTTAAAATTAGAAAACAATCAAAATAAAATTTATTTTCATAATGAAGAAAAAACAAAGTTAAACGTTCATTTCTCTGCTACATTTTCTGGAGAAAATCATTTAGAAATTAAAAATGAACTAAAACATTCAAACATTAAAAATGATTTAAAAATTCGCTTAGTAGAAAAAGAAGGAACGATTAATGTTTTGGCAGTAGGAGACATAAAAGAAAAGACTAAGGAAATCAATTATTTAGAAGACATAAAAGCCCTAACAACAAATAATGAACGAATCAAAATCATGCCTGATTTATTAGTAAAATCAAAAGAAGTTATAGCTAATCATAATACAACCATTAGTGACATTTCTAAAAAAGAATTATTTTATTTAAAAAGCAAAGGATTAAGTGAAGCAAAAGCAACAGAAATGATCAAAAAAGGATTCTTAAAAGGAATATTAAAAAATAAAGAGTTAGGGGGTGAAGAGAATGAATCGTGAAGACTTTCCAATGCTTAAACAAGACATCACTTACTTCGATAATGGCGCAACCACATTAAAGCCTCAAACCGTCATTGACAAAACCGTTGAATACTATGAAAATTATTCTGCCAACGCTCATCGTGGGGATTATGACATTTCTTATAAAGTAGATTTAGAATATGAAAACACAAGAGAATTAGTTAAAAATTTTATTCATGCAAAATCCTTAGAAGAGATAGTTTTTACTTGTGGAACCACGGAAGGCTTAAATATGATTGCTAAGGGTTTCTTTAAAAATATTTTAGAAGAAAACGATGAAGTGTTAATAACCAAATCAGAACATGCCTCAAACGTTTTACCTTGGTTCTCTTTAGCAAACACTAATAACATTCATATTGGTTATATTCCATTAGATGACAACCATTATGTTACATTAGAAAATGTAAAAAAAGCGATTACACCCAATACAAAGGTAATTAGTTTAGCTTATATTACAAACGTTATCGGAGACATAAGACCGATTAAAGAAATTA
Source organism: uncultured Mycoplasmatota bacterium (assembly GCA_948466395.1). Classification (GTDB taxonomy): domain Bacteria; phylum Bacillota_I; class Bacilli_A; order RF39; family UBA660; genus MGBC108787. The sequence continues at coordinate 1,513 of CAOKAG010000045.1, read as the reverse complement.
CAAAATTTGCTCATGAACATAATATTTTTGTTGTTTTAGATGCTGCACAGTCTGTAGGACACTTAAAAACAGACGTTCAAGATTTAGACATTGACTTTATGTCTTTTTCAGCACATAAAATGTGTGGTCCAACAGGAGTGGGGGTTTTATATGGTAAAAAAGAACTCCTTGAGAATTTAGAACCTATCAATCTTGGAGGGGGAATGAATGAATCGTTTGATAACGAACATGAAGTTTTTTTTAAAAACATTCCCACCCGATTAGAAGCTGGAACCCCAAACATTGCTGGAGTCATTGCTTTTGGAGAAGCCATTAAATATTTAGAAAAAATAGGATTAGAAAACATTGCAGATTATGAAAAAAGATTAAGAAAATATTTAGTTGATAAGTTAATAGCTATCCCATACATTGATATTATTAATATAGAAAGTGATAGCGGTATTGTTTCTTTTAATGTAGCAGATTTATTTAGTCAAGATGTAGCGTATTATTTAAATAAATACAACATTTGTGTGCGTGCTGGAAACCACTGTGCTAAAATATTAAAAAAAGAAGTGGGTGTCAATAATACTTTAAGAATCAGTTTATATTTTTACAATACCTATGAAGAAATTGATGAACTGGTGGAACTTTTGAATGATAAAGAAAAAATAGTGAAAGAGATGATTTAAAGTGGATGAAGAATTAAAAAGAGAAATTATTTTAGAACATTATCAAAATCCTAAAAATAAAGAAACCATTACAAATAATCACTATATAAAAATGAATTCCAATAATGAATCTTGCATAGATAATATTAATCTTTATGTTTTAATAGAAGAAGATCGAATTAAAGATATAAAATTTGATGGTGAAGCTTGTGCTATTTCAACTTCCTCAACTTCTATTATGACTGTAAATTTAATAGGTAAAACAATAGAAGAAGCCAATAAATATATTAAAAATTTTGAAGCCATGGTAAATGAACAAGATTACGACGAAGAAATATTAAAAGAAGGAAATGCCTACAATACCATTTATAAACAAAATAACAGAAAACATTGTGCATTACTTCCTTACATAGGAATAAAAAAAATATTAAATAAAAAAGATAAAGATAATCTATGAACTTGTAAAATGAAAGTAGACATAAAAAAATGAACTGAACCCCAAAAGTTGGACAGTTTATTAATAGTTTTTAATTAAAGGATTGTAGCCTGTAATTTACAGAAGACAGTCCTTTTTATTTTTCTTGAGTGTGTACTAAATTTTGTTATTTAAATAAAAACATTATGAGACGGTTGAAGACCATAAATGCAATAATTTATGATCATAATTACTTAAGAACTAGTTATGCTTTAAATTATAAAACCCTAATTGAGTATAGAACTCAATTAGGGTATGCTTAGTATTCTTTTAGTGTCTACTTTTTATTGACAACTTCACCGAAGGGCTTGTTTTTTTGTCTTGTCAAAAACAAATAAGTCCCTTATAATAAAAATACAAATAAGGTAAAAACTTTATTTGGTTATGA
>CAOKAG010000044.1 GCA_948466395.1 uncultured Mycoplasmatota bacterium | reverse complement strand
CCTTATAAACAAAGAGCTTGAGAGTTTTTCTTTCTTACAACTGTCAAACTTGGGAGTATACCATAGCCTAATTGTTTTTTCCACTATAAATTTGGTACCATTCTTTTAATCGTTCAGAATCATTGGTCCAATTTTTTATATTATTCCAACTGATGGCAAAGGTTTCTTTCATGGTTTGAAAGTCGGTGATGGACTCAGTACAAGTGTTTAAGTCATAATGACACACTTTACTGGTTAAATTTAAGTAATTGGTAATGATTTTTTCTTTTATCCCACTATATTTTCCATTTCCTTCTCTTTCTTTAAATCCAGGAAAAAAGTTTTCAACGTTTGAATCTAATGCAAGACCAACTTTTAAGCCTTCGATTCTTGCTCGACTTGTTAAATCGTTTAATGTGTGGTTTTCTAATTTTTCATTATAGATTAAGAAGTCTAAAATGTTTATAAAACGAATTTCTATTTCACTTTCATTTTCTGAAGCATTACTAAACATACGATTGGTTTTTTTTATGTATTCTAAAATTTCTGAATCGGCGTTTTTAGTGTTAGACACCGTATTTATTAGCTCTATTGAAGTGGTTTTTAGAATTTTGGGGTCACCATCAATTATGCTATTTATTGAAAAGCGGATGGTGCTTCCAATCGTTTCATCTTCTGTTGTTTTTTTCTCAACTAGGTATTCCTCTTTTTGATTGTCTAGAATTAACAGATAGTTTTCTCCTTTATCAATAATGGTTGCGTTTAAAGATTCGTCTTTCGTCTCTCCGATATGTTTACTTTTATTAAGTGTTGTAAAGACCATATAAAGAGTAAAAATGAGAAGAATGAGTCCAGCTATTTTATAGAGGGTACTAAAACGAATGCTTTTAAAGAAATTTTTAAGTTCATTGACTTTTCTTTTTAGTTTTTTCTGATTCATTTTATTCCTACTTCTCTAATTTTTCTTTTAAAATTTCTTTTGTTAAAACTGGATTTGCTTTTCCACGCGTGTTTTTCATTACTTGACCTACAAAAAAATCAAAGAGATTGGTTTTGCCTTTTTTATATTCTTCTACTTGATGGGTATTTTCTTCTAAAATTTGATTTATTAAAGTTTCTAATTCGTTTTTGTCGGAAATTTGAGCGTTTTCTTGACTAATAAAATTCTTGGGTTCTTTCTTTTCTTCTAAGGCCTTATAGAATACTTCTTTTGCTAGTTTGGTAGAAAGGGTTCCTTTGTCGATTTCATCAATAATTTGTTTAAGAAGTGTGGGTGTTAAATAAAAGTCTTTTAAACTTATTTCTTCTTTATTAATAAAACCTAATATTTGGGTGGTTAACCAATTAGCTGCTGTTTTGGTTTCTATTCCAAGGGCTATACAGTTTTCGAAATACTCGGCGTATTCGCGTTCTTTTACAATTACTCCTGCGTCGTAGTCGCTTAAACCCTGCTCTTTTATGTATTTTTCTTTTCTTTGGTTCGCTAAGAGAGGAATTTCGTTTCTTATTTCTTCTAACCATTCTGGGTCTATTTTAAATTTTGGTAAGTTTGGATCGACAAAATATTTATAGTCTAAGGCATCGGCTTTACTACGCATTCTAATCGTCGTCCCTGTTTCTTCATCAAATCGTCTTGTTTCTTGTTCTACTTCGTCATATCTTCCTTGCTCTTTTAATTCACTTTGTCTTTTGATTTCATAACAAATGGCATCATAAACGTTACTGAATGAGTTAATGTTTTTCATTTCAACTTTTGTACCTAACTCAGTGGCATCGTTATCCATAATGGAAACGTTTACATCGCATCTTATTTGCCCTTTTTTGGTATCGGCTTCAGAAACGTCACAATATTTATAAATGCTACGCATAGTTTCTAGGAAGGCTACGGCTTCTTCAGGACTATTGATACAAGGTTCTGTTACTAATTCTAGTAAAGGAACTCCACCACGATTGTAATCAATATTCGTGGTGTCGTAAAAATGATCTAAACTTGCGGCATCCTCTTCTAGATGAATATCATGAATGTAGATTTTCTTTTTTTCTCCCTTACATTCAATTTCGACAAAACCGTTTATTCCTACTGGTGCATCCATTTGAGTAATTTGGTATCCTTTTGGTAAATCGGGGTAATAGTAATTTTTACGGTCAAAGTACATGTATTCGGGTTGGGTACAGTTTAGAGCCATGCTCATCATTAGGGCATCGTGAACACATTTTTTATTCACAACAGGAAGGGTTCCTGGTAGTGCTAAGTCTAAGTATGTGATGTTGTCATTAGGTACTTCATTATACGAATTTCTTGCGCTAGAAAATACTTTGGAATTACTTTTTAATTCACAGTGCATCTCTAAACCAATGACCGCCTTATATTTTCCCATATTATTTTCCCTCCTTAGCTATTTGATTTTTATAGTTCATTTTGCTTTCTAAAGCATAAGCAATTTTTAAGACGGTTTCATCGTTGTAACAATTTCCTGTTATATTTAGAGCAACTGGAAGGTTATTGATAAATCCATCTGGAAGGGTAATGGATGGGAAGCCTCCAAAGTTTCCAATTTGTAAATGCTCCTCTAGAACCTCAGTATCATGAGATAAAATATCTTTATCGCCGTCTAAGTGCTTAGCTGGGCCTGTTCCAACTGGTAAAATGACAGCGTCGTAAGTTTCAAATAGTTTCTTCCAGGTGTCGACAAGAAGTCGTCTTACTCTTTGAGCGTTTTTAAAATATCTTTCTTGATTTTCTTTTTGTAAAATGTAAGAGCCAATGACAAAACGTCTTTTAATTAGAGGAGAAAAACCATGCGTACGATGGTTCATCATCATTTCAAACACATTATTTCCTTCTCCTCTTGGACCAAAGATGAGACCTGTTAAATTAGACATGTTACTGGTGGCTTCAGCACAAGATATAGCGACATACACACTTGGTAAAGCTTCTAAAAGCGCTGAATCTACAGAGACTTCTTCTATTTCTATTCCTAATTCTTTACATAGTTCTAATTTATTCTTAAAGTTTTCTAAATGACTTTTTAATTCTTCTGTTGGATTTGGATAGGACTCGATGTTACATAATTCTTTAATATAACAACAATGCAACCCTTTTACGTCGTCTTTTACGTGTTCATACAAGTGAAGGTCTTTGGAGTCCCAAGATGTCATATCTTGAGGGTCGATGCCTTTCATGTTATCAACAACAATCGCAGCATCGGCAACACTACGTGTTAAAACGCCACAGTGGTCTAAACTAGAGGCAAACGGAAATACACCATATCTAGAAATCATGCCATAAGTGGGCTTATAGCCTACAATTCCACAATAGGCAGCGGGTTTTCTGATGGAATCGCCAGTGTCACTTCCAAGAGCGTACGGATAAACGCCAGAAGCAACGGCACAAGCTGAACCTGCACTGGATCCAGCACACATACGAGTTGGATCCCAAGGATTTAAAACGATGCCAGTATGGCCAGATGTTCCAGTTCCTCCCATGCCAAATTCATCTAAAACGGTTTTGTTGACTGGTATTGCTCCAGCATTTAAAAGTTTTTCTACAGCGGTGGCGGTAAATATAGGTATATAATCTTTTAAAGTATTTGAGGAGCCTGTTGACAAGATGTCTTTTGTTGAATAGTTGTCTTTGATACCAAAAGGGATTCCTGATAAAGGGTTATCGGTTATTTCTGTTGCTTTCGCCTCATCTAAAATGGTTACAAATGCATTGTATTTTTCTTGTACTTCGTGTGACTTTTTTAAAGATTCTTGAACCAATTCTTGACTTGTAATCTTTTTTTCTTTTAATAATTCATGTAATTCTTCAATGGTTTGATTCATTAATTGTCGCCTCCTACTACTTTTGGTACTTCTACTTCTCTACCTTCTGTTTTTTTACAATTTCTTAAAGCGTCTTCTACCGTTATCGATTCGGTGGTTTCGTCACCTCTTAAAGTGAAAGTAAAATCATCTAAACAATGCGTCATGGGAGTAACGTTTTTAATGTTTTCAATGTTTTCTACTTTGCTTAAATTTTCATCAATAATATTAAATTCATCTAAAACCATCTGATTTTCTTCTTTTGAAAGGCCAATTAATAATTTGGCTGCTAAATCGTCAACTAATTCACTTGTAAATTTCATTTTGTTCCTTCTTTCTATTTTAAGATTCTTTTTCTAATTTGTTTTTCTTCGTTTAATGGAAAAAAACTTTTTTCGGGTTGGTTTACGGGAATGTTTAAGGCTAAAAGGGTAAAGTAATCCCTCATTAAGTTTGTTTTGTCTTCTAGTTCATAATGACGAAAGTCATATTTTTCATTTATAAATAAATCACTATTCATTCTACCATTTTGCCAATAAGAATTTATTTTTCTTTTGTACCCAAATAAGTGACAAAAGTCGTAGGGGAAACGACCATTAAATAGTGTATCCATCATATCTAAACATGCTGTTTCGTCCAGTGTTTCTGAAAATCCAAAATAACCTAACAAAGGGGACAGGTACATGATGCTTTGAGGGATGATACCAATGTGAGGTTCTTCAGAATTCAGATTAATATAATAGTAATTAGGAGTTTTGTAATTAATATCCATAATGGGTGTTTTAAAAGATTGACCATTAATATAAGTTGGAATGGAGGAATTTGTTCCAAAAATAATGTTTCGTGTACATAAAATGTTTTGTTTTTCAACGTAAGCCACTTTTCCGAAATACATGTATTCTCGGTTTAATTCTAATTTTTCCATTACTCTTTTTCCTTTTCAAAGTAAATTCCTAATTCTTTTAGTTGATTAATTGATACTGAACTAGGGGCTTCGCTCATTAAATCACTGGCACTTTGCGTTTTTGGAAAAGCTACAACGTCTTTTATGTCATTTGTTTTCGTTAAGACCATAATTAATCTTTCTAAACCTGGAGCAATTCCAGCATGAGGAGGCACGCCATATTTAAATGCTTCTAAAAGGAAACCAAATCTTTCTAAAGCTTCTTCTTCACTAATGCTTAGGGCTTTAAAAATTTTTGCTAAATCTTCTTTTTTGTGATTTCTCACTCCCCCACTTGCTAATTCATAGCCATTGACTACTAAGTCATAGCTTCTTGAAATACAGTGTTCTGGGTCATCAATGGTAGCAATATCCTGAACCATTGTAAAAGGATTGTGTTCCGCTTTCCATCTTCCTTCAGTTTCTGAGTATTCAAAGAAAGGAAAATCAGTAATCCATAAAAAGTTTAATTTATTTTCATCTATTAGATTTAATTCTTTTGCTATTTTGTTTCTTAAAGCTCCTAATGCAGCGTAGACAACTTTTTTCTTATCTGCAACGATTAAAATTAAATCGTTATTTTCTATATGGTAGGCTTCTTTCATTTGATCTAATTTTTCATTTTCTAGGTTTTTCGCAATGACGCCATTAAAAGTATCGTTATCGTATTTTAACCAAGCGAGTCCTTTGGCACCATAGATTTTTACAAAATCGGTTAAGTGTTCAACGTCACTTCTTGAGTATTTATCGCCATTATTTTTGACGATTAAACATTTTACTATGCCACCTTGTTCGATAGCGTTTCTAAAAACATTCATCTTGGTATCTTTTAGAATTTCGGTTAGGTCTAATAATTCCATGTCAAAACGCGTATCTGGCTTATCAGAACCAAAGCGGTCCATCGCTTCTTGATAATTTAATCTTGGAAAATCGGGTAAATCGATTTGTTTTACGTCTTTTACGATTTTTTTAATCATGCCCTCCGTTACGTTCCAAACGTCTTCTTCTTCGGCAAAACTCATTTCTAAATCGATTTGAGTAAATTCAGGTTGTCTATCAGCCCGTAAGTCTTCATCTCTAAAACTTCTAGCAATTTGATAATACTTTTCAAATCCTGATACCATTAAAAGTTGTTTGAATATTTGAGGACTTTGAGGAAGCGCATAAAAGGACCCTTTACTGATTCTTGATGGAACTAAGTAGTCTCTTGCTCCTTCAGGGGTGGATTTACAAAGGATGGGGGTTTCAATCTCAATAAAACCTAAGTTATTTAAGTATTCCCTAGCACTTTTGCATACTTGATGACGAATTAAAATGTTTTCTTTTAGTTTATCACGTCTTAAATCTAAATAACGATATTTTAAAGCAACGTTTTCATTCACTTCTGTTTCATTATCGTAAACGTTAAAGGGTAAGGTTTCACATTCGCTTAGAATTTCTAATTGTTCGACCATTAATTCCACTTCACCTGTGTCTATTTTAGGGTTAATCATGTCCTCGGTTCGAGCCATTAATGTTCCAGTTACTTTTATACAATATTCATTTTTTAACGATTCAGCAAGAGCAAAGTTACTTTTTAAATAACTTTTATTGAAAACAACTTGCAAAAAACCTGAACGGTCTCTTAAGTCAACAAATATAACTCCTCCCATATCTCTTCTTTTGTTTACCCATCCGTAGACGGTGTATTCTTGATTTATATCTTTTTTTCTAAATTCTCCATTGTTGTATTTTTTCATATTCTCTCCTCTTTTCGTCTATTAATTGAATTTGGTTATCCATTATTTTGCTTCTTTTTGTTTTATAAAATATTTAACTTTTTCTTTTTGTTGCTTTGAAAAAATAGGGTGTAAATAGTCTGTATTGGCTAATTTTTTTATAAAATCTAAATCATTGGTATTTAATACTTTTTCAATCAGTTTGTCTAAATCTAAGTCTTCATGTACACCGCTTATAAGTTCAGCAAGATAGTAACTGTCTCTTTTTTTTATAAAGTAATCTTCAATTTTAGAAAAGTCTTTTCTTTTTTGATTGTAATTCATAGCAAGACGCCATAGACTTTCTCGTTTGTCTTCTTTTATCCCCACTAGAACTAAGTCATCAAATGCTTCTTGACTAATATTGGGAGTTACGGGAACAGAAATGAATTGCGTAATAAATTCTAATAATTCAAAATCATTCATTTTTCTACAATATTTTGTATACACTTCATTTTCTATTAGACAATTATATAAAGCTTCATATCTAGGACCACTGTCTCTTATTCTTTCTTGGTCTTCTAATAAACTTTTTCTTCTTTTTTCAATAAATTTTTTAGTTTCTTCTTCCTTTAAATTATCTAATTTCATATCGTTTAAAGAATCTAGTAAGTGATTAATCGAAGAAAGACGCTTTATTTCAACTTGGTCTATTTTAATCGGAACGTTTTTGATGATTTCACGCACTTCTTTTATTAACTTGTTGATTCCTTCATTTTCTATTTTAGAAAATTTATTTCTATCCAAAGTTTCCAAATGGTTTATTAATTCTTCACTGTTTATAAAACGGTTTACATATCGGTAAACTAGATTTACTAAATCCATTCCTAGAATTCCTTTCTAAAATTCACAATTGCCTGGGGTTCTTGGGTAGGCAATCACATCTCTTATGTTGTCAACTCCAGTTAAATAAATTAAAAGTCTTTCAAAACCCATGCCGAATCCTGAATGAGGACAAGACCCATATTTTCTTAAGTTTAAGTACCATTCAAGGTCTGTACTTTCCATCCCCATTTCTTTCATTCTAGTGGTCAGTTTTTCATAGTCGGCTTCTCTTTCACTGCCCCCCATTAACTCTCCTGCTCCAGGAACTTCAAGGTCTACAGCGGCGACGGTTTTGTTATCTGAATTTTGTTTCATATAGAAAGCTTTAATTTCTTTGGGCCAATTTTTGATAAATACGGGACCATCAAAGTATTCAGTAATATACTTTTCATGTTCTTTTGCAATATCTTCTCCATACTGAGGCGTAAATTCCCATTTTACATCTGCTTCTTTTAATATTTTTATGGCTTCTTCGTGGTCGATTCGCGTAAATGTTGACTGAATGAGTTTATTTAATTTTTCTAGTAGACCTTTTTCAACAAATTCATTAAAGAAATTCATTTCATCTTTACAATGCTCTAAAACGTATTTTACGACAAATTTTAACATACTCTCCATAAGGTTCATGTTGCCTTCTAGGTCACAAAAACTCATTTCTGATTCAACCATCCAAAATTCAGCAGCATGAGTTTTGGTGTTCGAGTTTTCTGCACGAAAAGTGGGACCAAAGGAGTAAGCTTTTTTAAAGCTAAGAGCAAAAGTTTCTAATTCTAATTGCGTACTAACGGTTAGGTTTACTTTTTTACCAAAAAAGTCTTTAGTATAGTCAGGACTTTGTTTTAAATTATCAATAGGTAAACTGGTTACTTGAAACATTTCCCCTGCCCCTTCACAATCACTACTGGTTAATATTGGAGCATTAAAGTAAATAAATCCTTTTTCTTGAAAAAATGTATGGATGGCGTGCGCGGCTACACTACGAACTCTAAAAACCGCTTGGAAAAGATTGGTTCTCGGTCTTAGATAGGCTTGTTCACGTAAAAATTCTTTTGTATGTCTTTTGGGTTGTATCGGATAATCTTCTGGACAAGTTCCCACCACTTCTATTTGGCTGGCTTTTATTTCATAGTCTTGATTGCCACTGGAAGGTATTAGGGTTCCTGTTACTTTTAATGCACTTCCTACTAGAGTGTGTTCGATTTCTGAAAAGTTTTCTAGGGTGTTATCGTAAACCACCTGAAGGTGTTTAAAACAGGTTCCGTCTGAAAAATCGATGAAACCAAAGTCTTTTTGACGGCGATGATTTCTTATCCATCCTTCTATCGTTACTTCTTTATTTAACAATTCTTTATTTTGCTTATGCAATTCATTTAAATTCATTTTGTTCTCCTTATCCATTTGAAACGATATAATCGATGATTTCGTTTTCGTCTATTTTGATTTCTTCTTTGGTTAAATTATCTTTTACATTTATAAGTCCTTTTTTCAAATCTTCACTGTTTAAAATGATTAATAAACGGGCTAAATTTCGATCGGCTTCTTTGAATTGACTTTTTAAACTTCTTCCAGTTGTGTCGTAGTCTACACTGACTCCTGAAATTCTTAAATCTTGAGCTAACATCATGGCTTTTAGTTTTTCTTCTTCATTGACATAAAGGATATAACAGTCTAGAGCTCTTTTTTCGATTTCTTCTAGTTCATCCATTGCTAACATGATTCTTTCCAGTCCACAAGCAAATCCAATACATGGGGTTTTGGGTCCATCTAAATTTTCAACTAAGCTATTGTATCTTCCCCCAGCGGCTATAGTACTCGCTCCTCCGAGAATTTCAGTTTCTAAAACAATTTCAAAAACAGTAAAATCGTAATAGTCCAGTCCTCTTACAAGTTTTGAATCTACTTCATAGTCTACCTCTAAAAAGTTTAAATATTCTTTGACTTTATTAAATCGAGTCTTTGATTCTTCACTTTGGTAATCCAAAATATTAGGGACATTTTTTAAAATTTCAGTGTCTTGGTCTACTTTACAATCAAGTATTCTTAAGGGATTGGTTTCGTATCTTCTTTTACAATCTTCACAAAGCTCATGAATATGAGGACTTAAGTATTCTTTTAAAGCTCGCTTATAATTTTCACGGTCTTCTTTTGTTCCTAAATTATTTATTTTAACGATTAAGTCTTTAAAGCCTAAATCTTGAAATAAGTTATAAGGCATAGAGATGATCTCGGCATCTATTAAAGGATCGTTGCTTCCTAAAATTTCTACACCAAATTGAGTAAATTCGCGGTTTCTGCCATTTCCTGGTCTTTCATAACGATACATGGTTCCTGTATAATAAAATTTACGAGGTAAGTTGCTTCCGTATAATTTATTTTCTATAAAACTTCTGACTACACCTGCGGTGCCTTCTGGTCTTAATGTTAATTCACGCTCGCTACGATCTTTAAAATCATAGGTTTCTTTAGTGACAATATCGGTTTCATCTCCTACAGCTCGGTGGAACAGCTCACGTGATTCAAAGATCGGTGTTCTTATAAAATCGTAATTGTAAGTGTTGCAGTAAAATTCAATTAATCGATTAATTTTCTGAAGTTTTAATGCTTCCTTTTCAATAACATCATAAGTTCCTTTGGGTTTGGTTATCATATTTTTTCCTACTCGTATAATCAATCTTATAGAAATATTAATCTATTTGATTGATCCCTTTCTATA
>CAOKAG010000043.1 GCA_948466395.1 uncultured Mycoplasmatota bacterium | reverse complement strand
AGTACCTTGTGATTCCTTATTAAAGCCCCGAAATCTTGTTACGGGGTAGTTTACATTCTAACCATCTTTATTTTATCATTTTTACATATTAAAAGCGAGAGTTTGCAATGACTTATTTGGTTAGAATAGTCTCTTTTTCTCGCCATATTCATTATACTATATTTTTTATCAAAGAAAAAGACTATTGAACTTATTTGTCAACAGTCTGAAACATATTCTCCATTATTGAATATGTTTTTTTATGACGTCTAAATTTCTTTTTGAACATAAAAGAGTTGACTTAAAAAAATGATTTGATATAATAACCCACAAAAAGGAGAGAAAATGGCAGCATATATTAATCATGCCCAAATGGCATCAGAAACCTATGATAAAATCAAGACAGAAAGAATATTAAAAACAGAAATTGAAAGCAAAATAATGACTACGTTTTCCCATGGAATTGATTTATCGGATTATAATGAATTAACCCATAATACAAAAACACAAGAATTTTTATTAAATTTTTTTAAAAGAGTAAAATCAGAAAAACAGCTTGAGAATCCTAGAATAATGGCGATGCTTTATGGCCATATTTGTCATTATTTTTTAGATACCTTAATTCATCCCTACGTTTATTATATTGAAAGAGGAACAGAACCTGTAAAAGGACAATTTATAAGTGGTCATCTTTTAGTAGAGAGTTATTTAAGTGCTTATTTTGTAAAAACTCGATTAGAAAAATCCATTACAGATGTAAAAATAGATAGATTTTTTACTTTAGCACCAAGTGAATGTAGGAAAATGTTAGATGACTTATATTTAGAAACCTATAATTTAAATCATGTCTCAAAAAATTATCAAAGGATTTTAATAGAATTATTAGTTTGTGAAACAATTTTAAAAAATACCCCATTAAAAAATCAAAAATTATGTGAAAGCGTAGTTCAATTCAGAAACTATTTAGAACATAATAATTTGAGCGTTAATGAAATAGCCAATGAATCTCACCAAATATGGGTTCATCCTGTAACAGGAGAACGTTTTAATACAAGTGTTACAGACTTATATTTAAAAAGTATAGAAAAAGCAGTAGAAGCAATAGACGAATCTAATAAATACCTATATGGAAATCACAGTTTAGAAACGTTGAAAAATTATTTTCCAAATATTTCTTACGATACAGGAATAAACTTAGAAGAAAATCAAGTCATGACTTTTTGCCGTAAAAAATCAAAATAAAAAGTATTGCGAAAATACTAAAATATGATATAATACATAAGAAAAAGAAATTACTATGCCTAGGAATTAGGTATGGCGAAAGGAGCGAATTATGAAAGCTAATATTCATCCAGAAATGAAAGAAACAACTGTTAAATGTGCTTGTGGAGCTTCATTTACAACTAAATCTACAAAAGAAAAGATTGAAGTAGAAATATGTAGCGAATGTCATCCTTTTTATACAGGAAAACAAGGGAATGCTAAAAAAACTGGAAATATTGAAAAATTTAATCGTAAATATGGTTTAAATAATAACAAAGCTGCATAATGCAGCTTTTTGTCGTTGTTATGAGAAAATGATGGGATAAAACATGAAAAATTTAAAATACATTATAGATAAAATAAAAGAAATTCATAGGCTTTCAAATAAATCTTATGTGAGTATAATAAAAGATATTTTATATTGCAAAAGAAAATATAAATCTTCTATAAGAGACTATCATGCCTTTCAATTTTATAAGAAAACTAAATTTGAAAGAAAGACGTACATCACAGAAGGGATAAACAAAGAATACATAAGAAAATACAATAACTACAAATACAAAATGAATTTGAAAAATCGTATTGAATTTAATAAATTATTTAGTAAAGCATTAAATAGAGAATGGTTAGAATTAAGAAAAACAGATTTTAATACCTTTAAAGAATTTTGTAATAAACATAAAAACATTATTGTAAGACAAAGCAATAAACAAAAAATAATTGATACGTCTAATCAAGACTTAAGAAAAGTGTATGATAAATTAATGAATTACAGTTCAGTTGTTATAGAAAATCAATTAAAGATTTGTAAAACGTTAGAGCGATTACAACCTAATTCAATGAATATTATAAAAATAGTCACTTTTTTAGGAAAAACTTCTATGGCCGTTTTAGAAATTGGCAATAAAAATAAACAAATTAATTTTTTTAAAGATAGTCTGGTTGCTGAAATAAACATTAATACTGGAAAAATTGATTACCCAGCCATCGATTTTAAATTAAATACTTATACCAAACATCCTCTAACCAATAAACAAATCAAAGGCATAAAGATTCCAAAATGGGAAGCAGCCAAAACTCTATGTGAAACAGCAAGCTTAGAAATTCCTTTTTTAGGATACATTGAATGGTCCATTTGCATATTAGAAGACAAATGTTCATTGATTGGCGTAAATGCCATTCCAAGTTATTATTTATATCAGCTTTCAACCCATAGCGATAAAAAAGTAGGTAGATTACCAATATTAAAAGAATTTGAAAGGAAGATTGAAGAATGAAAATAGCGATAGCCAGTGATCACAGAGGCGTTGAATATAAAAATGAAGTGATTGAATTTTTAAAAAATAAAAATTATGAAATAGTAGATTGTAGTCCAGAAAACACTCCAACCGATGACTACCCAGATTTTGCTTTCAAAGTTTGTCATAAAGTCGTCGAAAAAGAAGCAGAGATAGGTATCTTAGTTTGTAGAACAGGTATAGGCATGTCTATCGCTGCTAATAAAGTAAAAGGCATCCGTTGTGCTAAAATAAATTCGGTAGAAGACGCAACGCTTTGTCGTAACGATAACGGAGCAAACGTAATGACATTTAATTACACCGACGGCATGGAGAACATAAAAAAATACATTGAAGCTTTTTTAAGCGCTGAAGTCCTAAACGATGAGCGTCATAAAAGAAGAGTGAATAAAATCATAAAATACGAGATGGGCGAATACAATGAACTATAAGCTATTTATTTATGCTTTTAATATCCTTTTATGTATTTTTGCAACTAGTGCCATCAATTTTGAAAAAATAATACGTAAAAATAAAGGATTAGAAACACGAATATTAGCGATGATAGTAAGTTTAGTTTTAGCTTACCTCTTAACGAATTTTATCTTTGATTTTATAGAGTGGAGTAAAATGATATAAGGAGAACTATGAAAAATAAAATACTATTAGGTGTAGTAGTTATTTTAATTTTAATAAATATTGTAGTGATTTGTACCAAAAAAACAGATCACTCTTTTTTTAATGAAGAAGTAGAGAAAAAAATAACCGTCAAAACCTCGGATAATCAGTTAGAAAACTTAAACCTAGAAGATTATTTAATAGGAGTTCTTGCTGCTGAAATTCCCGCTTCTTTTCATGAAGAAGCGCTAAAAGCTCAAGCAGTAGCTTCAAGAACCTATGCCCTATATAAAATAAAAACAAATAAAAATGAGAAGTATGATATATTAGCGGATATTTCCAATCAAGCCTACATCACGAAAGAAGAAATGAAAGAAAAATGGCAAGAAGGCTACGACCATTATTTAGAAAAAATAACCAAAGCAGTAAATGAAACCAAAGACGAAGTTATGTTTTATCATGATGAAATCATTGAATCGTTTTATTTTTCAATGAGCAATGGCTACACCGAAGATGCTTCATTTGTTTTTAGTGAATCCCTTCCTTACATTCAGTCTGTTTCATCAAAATGGGATAATGAATCTCTAAATAACTTTGAAGTGACCACCACTTTTACAAAAGAAGAGTTTTGTACAAAATTAGGCATCACAACTTGCCAAAACTTATCCATAGATAAGACAACGTATACCAATACCCAGCGCATAAACACCATTACCATTAACAATCAAGAATTTAAAGGGACAGAAATACGAAAAAAATTAAACCTTAGAAGTACCGATTTCACGATTGATTTAAAGGATTCCATAACAATTACTACAAAAGGGTATGGACATGGTGTAGGTATGAGTCAATATGGCGCCAATGGTATGGCCAAAGAAGGCTTTAATTACAAAGATATTTTAAATCATTATTACAAAGATATTTCAATAAAAAAAATAGTATAAAACGTTTTCTTTTTGGAAAAACTACCTACTAGGAAGGTGAAGAAAGTGACGAAAAGAAAACTAAAAAGTTTTGTCAAACCAACACTATTTATAATTTGTATAACTACAATATTAGTCTCTAGTCTAAGCATAATAAAAAATTTAAAGCCAACAAATGAAGTAGAAGATAGTTATGTAGTAAACCCAATTATAGATAATGTTACTCCCGTAGTGGATACAGTAGAGGAAAAAGAAAGCATAATTAAACCCTATACTAATGAATCGGTTAAATTAGCAAAATCCTTTTATGACAAGGATGCAAAAGAAGAAGAACAACAACAATCTTTGATTTATTATGAAAACACTTATTTACCAAATAGTGGTGTAGTGTATTCAAATGCCGAAGAATTTGATTGTATTGCTGTTTTAGATGGTACCATCATTGATATTAAACAAGATGAAATTTTAAACACCGTTGTGTATGTTTCTCATAATAATAACTTAACAACTATCTATTATGGATTAAAAGATGTGAATCTCAAGGTAAATGACACAATAAAACAAAACGATGTGATAGGTAAAAGTACCACAAATAAATTTTGTACAGAACCCAATTCCATTCTTTTTGAAGTAAATTATAATGGTGCGGTATTAAATCCTGAAAAATTTTATACGATGAATATTGATGAATTAAATTAAGAATAGACACCCCTTCAATAAAATATGTTTTATAAAGGGGTTGTTTATATAAATGGATGAATTTATAAAAAAGAGAGTAAAAAAAGAAGCCAGCTATCTCATTAAAACCAGAGTAACGATTAGAGAAGTGGCTAATTATTTTAACATAAGTAAGAGCACAGTACATAAAGATTTACAAGAAAGATTAAAAATCATTTCTCCCGAGTATTACCTTTTAGTAAGAGAAATCGTTCAAAAAAACTTATCTCTGCGCCACATAAAAGGAGGAGAAACAACAAAACAAAAATATACTAAAAAAGTGAGTTGATTCTATGTCAAAATATCATTTTGCTATTACCATAAATGATAATGAATTTTTATTATGGGACATAAAAAAAAATAAAATCTTTAACAAAAGATTTAAAAGCTTAAAAAAAGATCTGATCATCAATATTCCCTTATTTTCTAAAGAATTAAGTCATTTTTTTCGTGAATTTCATATTCCCATTTCTATTTTTGGTTACAAACTCATTTTTATAAAACCACTAGCTTTAAATGTCGTCTTATTAGAAAAATACCTTGATATTTTTAATGATTATTTTCGAAAAATTGATGTGATTAATATAGAAGACGTATTAAAGATAGATAAAAACTTAAGTTATCTAAACATTAATCATCATTATTTAGACTATTATTACTTAAAAAAGAATAAACTTGAAACATTAAGAGTGAATAAAAATCTATTTAATAACAATCCATTAAAAGTCATTACCCATTTATTCACAACCGTCTATAAATCAAAGAGAATGATTATTTTTGGTAATGATGAAAACATTCCTAGTATTGTAGATGATTTAAATCATAATTACAATATAATCGCTACTTTTCCAGAATTTCATCATAAATATATTTTAGAAGAATACAAAAAAAAATAAACTTTTTGTATTTTTTTTAACAATTTTATGATATAATTGCAAATAGCGAACGTAGAAAAGGATGAGGGATATGTTTAAGATTATTGTAGTAGAAGACGATCGAAACACACAATTAACCATTAAAAAAATATTAAGAGAAATGGATATATTTGAAGATTCTAATATAAAAATTTTTTATTTTACAAAATTTACTAATGAACTTAAAGAAATCATAATGGATACATCTGAAAGAAAAATCTATATCATGGATATTGAATTAGAAACACGTGTAAGTGGAATCGATATTGCTAAATTTATTAGAAAAACAGATTGGGAAAGTGAAATCATATTTACGACGCATCACGATAAAATGTTTGAAACAGCCTACAGAAATGTTTATGAAGTCTTCGACTTTATTGAAAAATTTCATGACTTTGATAAAAAATTAAAGAAAGATATAAAATTAATTATTAACCGTAATTATGATAAAAGAATGTTTAAATACGACAGTCGTGATTTAAGCCTTCGGATCTTTTATCGTTCTATTACTCATATTTATAGAGATAAAGAAGCAAGAAAGATCATTATTAACACAGATAAAACCAGTTATTCACTTTATTTAAGTATTACTGATTGTATGAAATACTTAGATAATCGTTTCAAAGTGGTTCATCGATCTTGTATAGCTAATATAGAACGTATTCAATCTTATGATTGGAAAAATGGTTCTTTTCAATTAGATAATGGTAAAATAGTAACGACGCTATCTAAGAATTTCAAAAAGGAGTTAGAAAGTTATGACAAATGTAATGTTTAACTTCTTGAGTTTTAGTGTGATAACTTTTATAAGCTTAATTTTTTATAATTTATGTTATGCGAAATTAAATAATTGTAAAGTAAACATAAATTTTAAAAATATAATTATTATGCTAATTGCAGTTATTCTTATAATGATTAATAATAAATTTAATGAACTAGCAATTAAGTTAATACTTAATATAGCAATATTTAGTGCCGAATTAAAACTTATTTTTCATGATTCTTTGAAAAAGATTCTAGTTAATTATGCAATTTTATATTTCTTTATTATAATAATTGAAATTGTTTTAACTAATATTGCATTTTTTATTAATTTATTTGAAGATAATCATAGTGCAAATTCTCTTTCTTATGCATCAGTGATATTAACTTTAGCAATTGGAAGTGTACAATACCTATTAGTATCAATTCGCATAATAAATCTATTTATAAAAAGTATTATTCATTACTTTTGTACAAACCACGCAATTAAAAATCTTATTATTTTAATCTTCA
The DNA here is from genome assembly GCA_948466395.1 of uncultured Mycoplasmatota bacterium. Taxonomy (GTDB): domain Bacteria; phylum Bacillota_I; class Bacilli_A; order RF39; family UBA660; genus MGBC108787. Next base: position 3,214 of record CAOKAG010000043.1, on the reverse strand, counting down.
TAACTGTAGCTTTAATTTCAAAAGTAAATATAGAAAATTTTGGTAATAAAAATTCAATAGAAATTTTAATATTGTTATTAATAATTTTTGTCTACTTATTTACAGATATTATCCGTTTAAAGTATAACGAAGAAATATTGAAAAATTCTAATCACAAATTAATGGAGTACAATAGTAAATATGGTAAATTTTTAGATGAGTATAAAATATACAAACATAATATAAATCATAAACTTACAGGCATGAAAGCTTTTGGAAATAAGAAAATAAATGCTTTAATCGATGACTTATTAAATAAAGAAAACTCTTTTAGTATTAGAAATAATAATATCTATAATGTGCCTAATGGCATAAAAGGGATCGTTGCAGAAAAATTATACAATAAAGATTATGATATTTTAATTCATAATAAAATGAAAAAAGACTTTTTTATTAAACTTTCTCCTCAAGCTTTTAACAGTATTTCTGAATGTCTTGGAATTGCTCTTGATAATGCAGTAGAAGCTTGCGAAGAAACCGAACATCCAATAATTATGATAGATATTTTTGAAAACAAAGATATGATTTGTATCAAAATTGGAAATAATTTTAAAAATTGTATAGATATTGATAAAATAGGGAGCAAATATTATTCAACTAAAAATCGTGGGAGTGGATTAGGTTTATTTTCTATTAAAAAGAATAAGTTAGTAAAAGAAAAAATTACGATAATAAATGATATTTATTATATAGAATTACAAATAAAAAAAGCACGTTAATTTAGAGGACGTGCTTTAATTAATTAAAGCATTTCTTTAGGACATTCTTCTTCAGCCCAACTTCCAAATAATGAAAAATTTGAAACACTATTATTAATAATTCCTGCAAAAAAAGATAAAACATTAGCAAAAACATTAGCCATAAATTACAAGCCTCCTTTCTTGTTTAAATAATCTATTTTAATTTATTTAAACCAATAATCAACTACAATAATTTTTATAATTATTATAGGGAATTTTAAAAAGTTTATAAGTTAATGGATTAATACAAATACTTGTTAATAAAAGAACAAAACAAATCACTTGATAAAAATAGTCTGTGTTTATAATAAAACTTATTAACATATAAACAATACCAATTCCAAGAGAAATAATTTTATTTACTATTCGTTTTCTTTTATTTATAAGAGGTCTTTTGGGAGTATCACTAGGCGAAAAGAACAAAATGGAAAGAAGACCTATTGCGTAACAGAGGATAATAAGTTCTTTAGTAAAGTTTATTCTTTGAATTAAAAATGGAAAAATGCTGTAAATGCCAATAGTTGTTATCCAACAATAACCATTTTTTGATGCATGGATTCCAAAAGTAAAACCTCTTAATAAAGAAAATAAAAGTAAAGAAATGAAAGTAATTTTAAAAGCATTTAAAAAAATAGAAATTATGAGAACAACGCTTGTTTTTGTAACAAGTGAATACAAAGACTCTAAAACATATCGAAAAGTATTAATTTGATTGTTTTGACAAGCATTATTTTTTATCAAATATGTTAAAGATCGATTGACGAATAATTCTTTCATAAATCACCTTCAATAAAATCATAGCATTAAATATTAAAAAAAAAATACGCTTTTATTTAATTGTAATTTAGATTGTTTAAAATAATTTTTAAACTTAAAAAAATAAAAAACTTTAAATAATAAAACAATAAAAACTTATTTTTAGACAAAAAATCACAAAAAAAGAGGTTCTTTTTTTCCTTGCAAAATTTGTCGAACGTATTTTGTTGTTCCTAAGTTTTTCTAGTGGTATTGTTAAGTTGTGAGGAAGAAGGAGAGGTGTTAAAATGCGAGGAAAAGTCAAATGGTTTAATAACGATAAAGGATATGGCTTTATTGAATGTAGTGATTTAGAAGATATATTTGTCCATTATTCTGCTATTTCCAAAGAAGGCTTTAAAACCTTAAAAGAAGGCGATATAGTAGACTTTAAACTTATTGAAACTTCCAAAGGTTTACAAGCTGTTGATGTTATGACAGCAACATTAACTACTGTATAATAGACTCAGACTGTTGACAAAGTGATATATTCAAAAGGAATGTATCGCTTTTTGTTTGCTATTTTTTTCTCAATAAGAATAGTGAACTGATTAGTCATCTTTTTTATGACATTTTTTTTATATTTTTTATGTTAAATTCTATTTAAAGCTTCTTTAATTTGATGTTGCTATATTATGCGGTATTATGTATAATTGAATCAATAATAAGATATGTATAAATACGTTATATAGAAGTAATTGAAAGGAAAGATTTACTTATGTTTGAAGACTATAAAAAGAAGAAAAAGAATTTAGAAAGCTTTGATAAGAATAAAAAAAGAAATCGAATGATTTTGTTTTCAGTGTTAGGGATTCTTTTTGTAGTAGGAGCTATTACTCTTTTTAAAACGTTTGCATTTTATAAAGAAGAAGCCGCGTTTAATGTGATAAGAGGAAGAGTGCCTAACTTTGTAGCGAATGATTTAATGCTTGCTATCCAAGTGGATGGACAAGCTGTAGAAACGCTTCCTAGTGATCGAAAAGGTTATAAAGTCAGTATCACTTGTGACCATGATGCCACAGGAACATGGGATTATGAAGAGTGGGGACCTAATATAAGAAATATGACAGGAAAAACAAAGTGTAGTATCAATTTTGAAAGTATATTTACGATTTATGTCAATGGAGAACAAGTCAATGCGTTTCCAAGTCAAGGAAATTATGAAACGAGTATGACTTGTGATAAAGGAAGTGCGAGTTGGAATAAAGAAGAGTGGCAACCCAATGTGAGTACTTTTGATCCAGAGATGAAATGTGATGTGGTGTTTAGTGGAAAGAGTTATTTGTATACAAGTATTGTTGTTGATGGAAAGACAGTCGATGAAATACCAAGTCAAGGGAATTATACAGTAGAATTAACGTGTGATGGAAAAACAGAAAAATGGAATAAAGAAAAATGGGAACCAATCATTAGTCAGTTAAATAAAGATACAACGTGTAGTATAAAATTTACAAGTGGTTATTATGAACCCAATTTAAATGGAAGTGACCCAGTATTAAAAGAGGAAGAAATGATTCCTATCTTAATCGGAAGTGGTGGAAGTGTGACTTATGCTGATCCAACCACTGAGTGGTACAATTATGAAAATAAGAATTGGGCGAATGCGGTTATCTTGCTTGATGGTGCCAAGAATAAATATA
>CAOKAG010000042.1 GCA_948466395.1 uncultured Mycoplasmatota bacterium | reverse complement strand
TGTGTATTGGACTTTCACCAACTAGATATATGCCATGCACGGCACACACAAAAAAAGAAAATGTTTTATCATTTTCCTATTGGTTTTTATTTTTTCTTTTATTTAAAATTTTTCCTAATAGAATGCCTATTAAAAAAACACTACATAATCCGATACTATAAAAGATTTTTTTATCAATTTCTTTTTTTAGAATCGGTAAGACAATGGTCTCTTTTTTCTCTTCTGTTCTTTCTTCTTCTTTTTTATCTGACTCTTCTGTCGTTGTTATCGAATTAGTTTTGTCTTCTTCGTTCTTTTCATTATTCTTATCTGGTTTCTTATCACTCGTTATAGTTGAATCGTCTTTTTCGTTAGTGCTGTCATTTTTATTGCTTTCGTTTTTATCTTTATCCTCGTTAGTAGGAGTGGTTGGTTTTGGATTCGGTTTAGACTCTGCTTCATCTGGACGACTAGGTGTTGGATTTGGATTTGGTCTTATTGTCTCTTCATTTATAAAATAAAAAGTATAGACTCTTCTTAAAGAATTTTGAAGCGTTATCGTTAATTTACAACTATCTGCATGAGCATTACAAGAATCAGACGTGTGTGAGACTTTGCCTCCATCCGTTAAAAAGGTAAAATAAACTTTTTCAGCACCTTTATTTACTTTAACGTTGTATTCGTATCTATTTTGATCAAAAGTTTTATCTAGTGTGCCATTATGAACTTGAAAATTGGTGATGTTGGTATCATAAGAGGTGTTATCGTTATAATTTTCTGCTCGGTAGACATACACAATGTATTTTTTTGTGGTTTTTCTTTCTGATTCTACAATAATTTCGCAGGTGTTGTTTCCGTAATTTAAGTTACAAGTGGTTCCTTTTATTACTTTAGCTTTTTGATGATTGGGTATCGCATTAAATTTGACACTTGAAACTTCTTTTTTTACAGACAAATGATACGTTTCTTTATTACGCTCAAAAGACGGAGTTAACGTTCCTGATGAAGGTGTTAATGCTTTTAGGGTAGCATCGTCACTTAAACCGCAAGTGCTATCATACGTTGCCTTCGTGACAATACGCCCCGTTTCTCCAAAAAATAAATTATTTTCATTGACACATTTATGCGCCCCAAATTTTAAGCTGTTTACAGAATAGTTTCCACTATCAGTAATGACTATTTCAATGGTTGCAACTTTATAAGTGCCTCCAGCGATTCCATCACGATAAAAGTAAAAATTATTGCTGGTATTATTTTTGTTTTGCCATCCTGAAGACAAGGTGACCTTACTTATTTTTCCGTTTGGTAAAACTAAATTTCCTTTGATATAATTTAAATCCATATTTGAAACATTCACATCAATTGTATAGGTATTAGTAGCTATTTTAACTGGATTTCCAAATCTAATTTCTCCTGCTTTTACTATTATAGGCAAGAGATATAAAACTATTATAACGATTAAAACCTTTCTTTTCATTTTAAAACCCTCCTTATTTAATAATTAAACTTTCTGTTTCTTTCATTTCTTTTGGCTTAGCTATGTCCATATATTCTAATAGAGTTGGCGCAATGTTGGTTAAGTCTCCTTCATTTTTCAATTTGACGTTATTATCTAAAATGATAAATGGGACTTTTTCGAGTGTATGAGTCGTGACAGGGTTGTTTTTTTCATCTAACATGGTATCAATGTTACCATGATCGGCGGTAATAATGACTTTATAAAAATTGTTTTCTGCTTCTTCTAGTAGTTTTCCTAAACAAATATCTACAGTCATCACTGCTTTGACAGCAGCCTCGTAGTTTCCTGTATGTCCAACCATATCAGGATTGGCAAAATTCACTAAAATAAAATCGATATCTTTTTCCATACAAGCTACTGTTTTTTTAGTAACTTCTACGGCACTCATTTTCGGATCTAAATCGTATGTTTTTATTTTTAATGATGGGACTAATATTTTTGTACAATTTTCAACATTACCATTGTATTCGCCATCAAAGAAATAGGTGACGTGAGCGTATTTTTCTGTTTCAGCTATTCTAGCTTGAGTTAATCCTAATTGTGACAAATAGATGCCTAACGGATTGTCAACTTTATAATCTTCGAGAAATGAAAACGTTTTGATTTTTTTATCTATAGGTACAAAAGTAAACACTTCTAAATCTTTATAAATATGTACTGGAAATTCTCCATAAGTTTTACTGGTTAATGCTTCCAAAATTTGTTTGGCTCGATCGGTTCGATAATTCATCCAAATGACTATATCTTTTTCTTTTATTGTTCCTTCTTCATCGATTAGAATAGGCGGTAAAAATTCGTCTGTTATGTTTTTTTCATAAAATTTTGTTAATGTTTCTTTTATGTCTTTGGATTCTAAACCCATCCCTTTCGTTATTAAATTGTAATAAACTTGGGTTCGATCGTATTTTTTATCTCGATCCATCGCGTAGTATCTTCCACAAATGGTAGCAATACTTCCAATGCTTTTTGATTTTATTTTTGTACCAATCTCTTTAATATATTTATAGGCTTCAGTGGTTTTTGTATCTCTTCCATCGGTTATGATATGAAAATAGATTTCTGTGATGCCATCTTTGATTAAATAGTCATATAGTTTTAGAAAATGCTTGATGTCTGAATGAACTAAACCATCACTACATAACCCCATGATATGAATCGCACTCTTTTTTTCTCTGGCTTTTTTTATTAATTCTAAATATAAATGATTTTCTTTTATTCCCTCTTCTAAAAAGGCATTCATTCGATCAATGCTTTGAGGAAGTTTTCTTCCTGCTCCTATTGTTTTATGTCCTACTTCACTGTTTCCAAATTGCCCTTTTAACAAACCGACCGCTTCTTCAGATGCACTTAAAAGGGCATGTGGGTATTTATTCCATGCTTCAATAAAATTCTGAGGGTTGGCTTCTATAATGGCATTTCCATGTTTTTCCTCACGAATTCCAAAACCATCTAATATAATTGTTAATATTTTTTTCATATTCTCACCGTTTGTTCCATTATACTCTTAAGTATCAGAAAACACAATTATAGCTTTTTCTTGAGTTCTAGCCTTTCTATTTTAGAATAGTTTTCTTCTAATATTATCATACATTTATCTACATAGTCTAAGCTTAACTCGTTTTCTTTCCAGTTGATGTAACCATTATAGGTTCCAAAAATAGTTGAATAATCAAAATTCGTTTTATCATATTGATACAAATCAAAAAATTTTTTTATAATATAGGCTGCGGCTTCGGCATTTTTGTAAGGATCGTATTGAAGCTCGTCTGTTGTAAAACCTAATTCTTGGTAAATATGTTCGTGATTTTTAATATTAATTTGAAAAAGTCCATAATCGTCTGTTGGAGAAATGACACCATTTGTAGCCCATGTTCCACCCGATTCAACGTGAACAATAGTAAATAAAATTTCATGATTGAAACCATATTTCTCCGCTAAGCTAAATAAATGATCTTGAAATGACGTATCATAAATTGGAATGTCATAATATTCTTGTTGCGGAACATCTAAATGGTGCACTTCATAAATTGGGATATTCCCATTAATTTTTTCGATTGTTTTAGTTTCTTTGTGAACTTCTATTTGATCAGAAAAAATAATTTTTACTAAGCTATTCAGACACAAAATGATATATAAAGCTCTTTTTTTATTTTTAAGCATTTTTCTTTTGCTCATACATCTCTTTCTCCTTTTGTTAATTTAATAAATAGCCGTTCAAAATGGTACTACATATTGGGCTTTTTGTCAAACTGATGCTTTTGAAATTGGCCTCTTTTCTTTATTTGAATGGTTTAATCAAAAAAAAATAAGTTTGCACTTATTTAAACTCTTGATACTTTTTTATTTAAACGTAAACTATCTGCGATTGTTGCAATAAATTCAGAATTAGTAGGTTTACTTCTGTCATAATCTACACTATGACCAAATATTTCTTCCATTACTTCGTAATCGCCTCTAGCCCAACTTACTTCAATCGCATGTCGGATGGCTCTTTCTACTCTACTTGCGGTTGTATCAAAACGACTCGCAATTTCTGGATAAATACATTTAGTGATTCCACCTATAATGTCTGGATTTTGATACATCATGTAAATGCTTTCTCTAACATATTGGTATCCTCTAATGTGAGAGGGAATACCTAATGAATGTAATAGTTTACTAATGGTAAGTTCTATTTTGTTATCTCTTTCTTCAACTAAACTATTTTCAGTATCTGATGGTTCAACAATTGATAAAATTCTTTTTTCTAAATTTTCTAGATTAACAGGTTTAATCATAAAGTAATCGACATCAAATTGATTTACCATTTTAATTGTCGCTTCTTTTTTATAGCTTGTTAAAATAATTATTTTCTTTTTGATGTTGTTTTTCTCCATTTCTTCTAAGATGTTAATTCCATCAATTTCTGGCATGATGATGTCCATAATAATCAAATCCAACGTTTCATGATTATTTAAAACATATTCTAAGCCTTCCTTGCCATCATTAATTGTTTTTATTATATTTATAACTGCGTGACTACTAAAATACTCCTTTATCTTACTACAGTTTGATGTACTGTCATCAATCATAAGAACATTAATATTTTTTTTCATTATTTTCTCCTTCTTTTAATTAATTTATTTTTACTGCACGCAAATTAATTATAAAAAAATATTAATGAAAATACTAGAAATTTTTTTGTATCGTTATGTCAATTTTCGTAAAATTATGTCGATTTTTAAAGCGTTTCAATGATTTTTTCAAGATTCTTTGGATTATTAGCACAATTTCCTAATAAAAAACCATCCATCTTGTCAATTTTTGCTAATTCTAAAATGTTTATTGGATTAATACTCCCACCATAAATGATTTTAATGGCTATAGAATACTTGTCAACGATGTAGTCTTTTATTTCATTTATTACTTTTTCAATTCTTTGGGGGTTCACTATGTGGCCTCGATTGATTGCATAACTGGGCTCATAGGCTAAAATAATATTTACTTGTTCTTTTCTTTCTAATTGATTAAAGATTTCTTCTAAGTCGTTTTTTAAAAGAGGAATGGCGTCTTGATTTTCTGATTTTTCTCCAAAGCACAAGACTACTTTTAAATTTTCTTGAGTCGCTATTTTAATTTTTTTAATAACGTTCTTATGTTTTTCATGGGTTTCTGTATGATTGATTAATGTATACGTTACTTTTAAACTTTTTAATTGAGAGGCTAACACTTCTCCTGTATGACTTCCTTCTTCGTATTTCGATATATTTTGACTTCCTAATAAAAACTTAGCATCATAAAAAAGAGAAAGATAAATAAAAGAGGGAAAGAGAATAAATTCACAATTAGAAAGATTTAACGTTTTTAATTGTTTTTTGTACTCCAACATTTCTTTTAAATTTTTATTGGATTTTAAGTTACACATCAAGTATTTCAACGTTACTTTCCTCCATAATGCAATCAATTCCTACTAAGTGTCCTTCAATTAAATATTCTAATGTGGCTCCTCCACCACAAGATAGATAAGTTAAGTCCTTAGAGAAACCAAAATGGTTGACCGCACTGACTGAGTCTCCTCCTCCGACAACGACAATTGCACTGCTGTCTTTTAAAAGGCTTAAGAGTTCTTTTGTTCCATTAGAAAATCTCGCATCTTCGTACAATCCCATCGTTCCATTTAAAAAAATGGTTTTACTTTCTTTTATCGCTAGACGGTATTTAGCCAAAGTGTGTACCCCAATGTCTAAAATGATTTCATTGTCCCCAATTTCATTTATTTTTCTATATTTTGCATAGGCTTTGTCATACGATGACCCCACTACAGCATCTAAGGGTAGCATTAGTTTTTCTCGATGATTTAATAAGATTTGTTTTAATTTTTCAATGATGTTTTTATCTTTTGTTGCGAGAGAGGCTCCAATATTAAAGCCAAGTGCTTTTAAAAAACTATTTGCTAATCCTCCTGCTAGTAATAAATGATCGCATTTGGGAAGAAGGGTTTCAATAAGAGACAGTTTATCTTCCACTTTAGCTCCTCCCATAATAAGGGTAAAAGGGTGCTCAGGCTCTTTTAAGAATTTATCTAGAGCAGCGAGTTCTCTTTCCACAGAAAAACCAATACCACTAGAGAGGTATTTTGTAATTCCAACAGTAGAGGCGTGACTTCGATGAGAAGCGGAGAAGGCATCATTGATAAATAGGTCTCCTAGAGAGGCAAAAAAGGAAGAGACTTGAGCGTCACAAGAGCTTTCCAATTTATTCGGAATGTCTAAAAAACGTGTGTTTTCAAGTAACAAAATGTCGCCTTGTTTTAATAGCTCAACTCTTTCTAAAACAGCAGGACTCATTATTTCATGACTAAAATAAACTTCATGATTTAAAAGTTCTTTTAAGCGTTTAGCAACTGGTTCTAATGAATTTCCAACTTTGTCTTCTTCATTTTTTATTTTTCCTAAATGACTTAATAAAATGATTTTGCAATTGTTTTTTATTAGAAAGCGAAGGGTTTCTAGACTGGAAACAATTTTAGTGTCATCTAAAATTATGCCATTTCTTATTGGAACATTATAATCTACTCTTACTACTACTCTTTTTTCTTTTACATCCATTTTTTCAATTCTTTGTTTCATTTTTTTCTTCCTTTCTAAAATCATTTGTTTAAGAATTAGGGCTTCCTTTTTAACGATTTTATGATTTTATTATACACGATTTGTTTTCTAACTTAAAAAAATGTTTTATTATTTAAACATTTTCTTGGCAGTTCTTAACATTTGATTCGTGTAGCCTAACTCATTGTCGTACCAAGCTGCTACTTTTACCAGTTGCTTTCCATTAACTTCTAATACATTTGTAATGGAAGCATCGACTAGAGAACCACATTTTTTACCAATGACATCACTAGAAACAATAGGGTCAAATGTTACTTTTAAAGTTTCATTTTGATGATTTAATAAGGCTTCATTAATTTGTTCTTTGGTCACATTTTGTTTTAATTCGATACTTAAATCACAAAGTGAACCATCGCTTACAGGGACACGATAAGCAAGACCATCGACTTTTCCTGCAAGTTCTGGGATGACTAATCCTATTGCTTTGGTGACACCACTACTGGTGGGAATAATATTCATGGCACAAGCTCTTCCTCTTCTCTCTTTAATGCCCTTTTTATGAGGAATATCAAGCGTTGCTTGATCATTGGTGTAAGCATGTATTGTTGACATAAGGCATTTTTCTATTCCAAAAGTGTCATTTAAGACTTTTAAGACTGGCGCTAGGCAATTGGTTGTACAAGATGCCCCAGAAATAATTTGATCAGCTGATTCTAAAAGCGTGTCATTTACATTATAGACAATGGTTTTTATGTTGTCTTTGGCTGGAGCTGAAATTAAAACTTTTTTTGCTCCCGCTTTTATGTGTTTATTTGCCCCTTCAAAATTGGTAAATAGACCTGTGCATTCTAAAACTAAATCAACATCTAAATCTTTCCATGGTAAATTTTCTGGCTCTTTTTCTTTATAAACTTTGATTCTTTTTCGATCATTAATAATTAGTTCGTCGTTATCACTTTTTATCATTTCTTCATGAAAAGAACGATGGTTGGTGTCGTATTTTAAAAGATAAGCCAATTCTTCTGGATCAGTTAAATCGTTAATGGCAACGATATCAAAATCGGTACTTACAATCATTTCTCTAAAAGCCATTCTTCCTATTCTTCCAAAACCATTAATAGCCACTTTTATCATTATTTATTCTCCTTTTCCTATAAATTCTCTTAATATTGAATCTTTACTGATGTATTCACTTGGTATTGGGTAAAAGCCTTGTAAGGATTTTATTAATCTTCTAGCTTCTTCATAAAATGGGGAGTCTAATCCTACTGAATAGAGTAAAGGTTCTACAAACACTTTCATAACGCCTATTTCAAAACTGTAGGCAGTATTAATTACAATATCTGCTTGATGAATGTAAGGAAAAATGTATTTTTCTTCTCCTTCACGTACACTTTGCCATAACTTAATGGTTTCCGAAACATTGGTACCACGTGTTCGATTGTCTCTCACTATTCTTCTAAGTAATCTTAAATCAACGGTTGAGACGTAATTATGGCGATCTATTCCTAATGGAATAAAAGGACTTAAATAAATCTTATATTTGTATTTGTTCTCAACTTCACTGGTTAATTCATCATTCAGGCAATGTAATCCTTCTATTAATAATATACTATTTGAGGTCATTTTAACTGGATTTGATCCTCTATTTTTTTTCTTTATAACAAAATCATAAACGGGTAAATACACTTCTTTTCCATCTAATAGATCCTTTAAATCTTGATTAAACATCTTTGTATCGATTGCATTTAATGATTCAAAGTCATATTCGCCATTTTCTTTAATTGGCGTTTGTTCTCGATCTTTATAGTAATCGTCTACCGATATTGGAATGGTATCGTACCCTAACGTTTTTAAGTAACTTGAGAGTCTTTTATTAGTTGTGGTTTTTCCAGTTGAAGAGGGTCCAGATATTAATACGATTTTGACGTCACGTTTTTCATGTATGATGTTTGCAACTTTTGAAATATGATGATTAAAGACTAATTCATTGGCTTCAATTAATCCTTTAATTTTACTTGAACTAATTTGTTCATTTAAATTGGATAAATAAGGGACTTTCATAACTTCAAGCCAATTTTTTCCTTCTTCAAATGTATCAATGATGTTATTGTAATGGACGTATTCTGGAACGGAACCATCTGTTCTACTGCTTGGATAAACTAAAACAATTTTATTTTTTCCTAAATAGACTAATTCATATTTATTAATTTTTTTTGTACTATAAGGAAGTTCAGTATAATAATAATTATAATAATCTTTTAATTTATAAAAACTAATGATTTCATTATTTGTATTATGCACATTTTGAGCTTTTTCATGCTGATTATGACTTTCAAAATAAGCGATTGCATCTTTCCTTACCACATTGTATTTGGTTATTTTTTCATCTTCATGGATCAGTGTGTTCATTTTTTCTTTAATTAAGTTTAAATCATCTTTAATGATACTTTTGTTTCCTTTTATTTCTGCCATAATTCCTTTTGGTACGCTATGTAAAAAATTTACTTCTACATTAGAAAAACACATTTTAACGGCTACTTCAAAAATAAATTTTAAAGCGGCTTGATACATTCTGTAACCATAAGGATCTGTTACGTCTATAAATGATAGATGACTATCTTTTGTTAATTTGGTGTTCATGGCAACGATTTCATTGTTTATTTTTGCACCAATAATATCGTGTTCCATTTTTGTTTGATAATTTTCTGCTACTTGATAAACTGTTGTACCACTTTTATATTCTTTTACAGTTTCATCATCGAACGTTATTTTTATATCTATCATCATTATCCCTCTTATTCTAGTTCATTTTATCATATTGTTTTTTATTTGGGTAGTTCTTTTAAAATAAATAAATGGGATTTTTTTCTATATTTGGCAAAATTTGACGAAAAAATATTCTGGTTCATCATGATTAATAATTTATGTTAATTCAAAAAAACAAGCCAAAGGCTTATTTCTTTATGTTTCTCTCTTTTTTTATAACTAATAAGCCAGCACCACACGGAAACTGCCACTGTTGCCAGTGCTACCAACAGCATTGCCGAAGTTAAAGATTCCTGAATTAGAAGCATCATCATTGTAGCCTCCACGATTAAACCATGGACGATTAGAATTAACGAAGACCGCATAATCAGCATTCCAGCCTTTTGTTTCTGCGGTAGCGTCTCCTAAAATTCTGGTGGTATAAGTACTAGAACTATCTACACTAATTGAGTAGGTATCATAATACTTTTTATTATAAGTACTTATATCACTTAAAGTGAATCCTCCACCTCCTGATGTTAAATCTCCTCTTACTGCTGCTACAGATTCATAAATACCTCCACTTAAATCATAGAGGCCACTATAATTTCCTGTACTACTTGCTTTAACACTATTAGCATGACTATAAGCATAACCATCACTAATTGAACTACTTGCATCAACAGTTATTCCTGACCAGCCTGTAACATAATTACTATTATTATTTTTATAGATTTCTTCACAAGTGGTTCCATTACATTTTCCATAGATAGAATGGGTTAAGTAAGCTATAGCTCCCCATTCGGTATTTTTCATCATGTGACTATCTAGATTTCTTTTATAATTAT
>CAOKAG010000041.1 GCA_948466395.1 uncultured Mycoplasmatota bacterium | reverse complement strand
CAGGACGTGGAACTGTTGTTACAGGACGTGTTGAACGTGGACAATTAAATCTTAACGATGAAGTTGAAATCGTTGGTCTTAAAGATACATCTAAAACGGTTTGTACTGGAATCGAAATGTTTAGAAAACAATTAGATTTTGCGCAAGCAGGAGACAATGCAGGAGTTTTATTTCGTGGTGTTGCTCGTGATGATGTTGAACGTGGTCAAGTTCTAGCAAAACCTGGAAGTGTTACTCCACATCATAAATTCAAAGCTAGTGTTTATGTTCTAAGTAAAGAAGAAGGCGGACGTCATACTCCATTCTTCTCAAATTACAGACCACAATTCTATTTCCGTACTACCGATGTTACTGGTGTTATTGAACTTCCTGAAGGAGTTGAAATGGTAATGCCTGGTGATAATGTTGATATGACTGTAGAATTAATCGCTCCTGTTGCACTTGAAAATGGTACTAAATTCTCTATTCGTGAGGGTGGCCGTACTGTTGGTGCTGGAGTTGTTTCAGAAATTATTGAATAGTATGAAACTAAAATAGTTAGTGTTTGCTAACTATTTTTCTTTTGTTAAAAATATGATATGATATTAAAATGGTGATTAAGATGCCTAAAAAAAGAATATTATGGGAAATCGGTTGTAGTATTTTATTTCTCTTCCTAATTGTTGTGATTTATTCTTTTTATTCTTATGAAAAAGGGTCATTGGCCTTTCAAGTTTTTAAAATGAAACAGGAACAAAAAAAAGATGAAGACATTAATCAATTATTGATTCAAGAAGAAAATAAAAAGAAAGAAGATCGTTTAGAAAAGGAAAAAGAATTTAATTCTTGTATAAATGAGGAATGGAATAGCGATAGACTACTAGAAATCAATAAAGAAATGGATACTTATATTCAAGAACATCAGTATCGTGTTTCTGTTTATTTTGAAGATTTAACTACAGGTTTTAATTATCAATATCAATCCAATACGGTTTATTATGGATGCAGTTTAATTAAATTAGTAGATGTATTGTATCTTATTAATCAAGCAATTGCAGGAAATATAGATATTGATCAAGAAAAAATTAAGTTTACAAAGAACTATTATTTTGGCGATGATAGTGGTGAGCGTACTTTTCATTTAGGAGAAGAAGTTTCGTTAAGAGAATTGATGACGAATGCGATTTACATAAGCGATAATTCTGCGCATTTCATGCTTTTAGATTATATTGGATTTGATAATTTAAAAAATTATGGAAAAAGTTTAGGAGCAAAATTGATTTTAACTGGTGGTGATAATTTTGGTAATCAAACAGCAACCGACATGAATCTTTATTTGAAAGAAGCGTATCGTATAATAACAGAAAATGAAAGTTATGGTCCTTTTTTAAAGAGTATTATGAGTGGAACTTTTTATAATGATTTTAATACTGATGATATTAAAATTTATCATAAATATGGCTTAACTGGAATGTATTATCATGATGTAGGTTTGAATTTAGGAGAACATCCTTATAGTATAGCAATCATGACGTTACATGGAAAAAGCAATCATCGAGAAGTGGTTCAAAAGATTCATTTGAAAATTAGAGCGTTGCAAAACGATTATTATGAAGAAAGAACGAATTATTGCTTTCAAAAAGTGTATGAAAATAAAGAAGACTAAGAGGTCTTCTTTAAATTTTTTTTGTTTAATTGTTGAGCTAATTTTCCATTTTTTAAATAAAATTTATAAATTAAAGGAAAGATAGGAAGATCGTATTCTCCAATAAATTCGTAAATTTTTGGTTTAAAACCGAGTTTAAATTCATTTAAACCATAATAGGGGTTTTCTTTTTTAAAATCTCCTGTTAGACCATTTATATCTGCAAAAGCGTAATTTTGTTTATAATAATTAAACAGTTCATAATGGAGAAAATAATTTGGATTAAAGCGTTTGTAATTTTTATCGTAGCCACTTATAATGATATTGATTCGATTTTTATATTTAAGAATTAGAGCTCCTGCAATATAAATTTTTTCACCTTTTTTTATTTTATTTTGGGCTTCTAATAAATCATTTTTATAAATCGTTAGTTTTTTATCAGAATTTAATTTTATGTTCCATTTTTTCTGATTTTTTTCTTGATTTAATTCAGAGAGGTAGTGCGCGTTTCTTTTTAATTCATCATCGTATTTTTTTTTCGCTTGATTTAAAAATTCTGTTGTGTCTATGCTTACTAAAAATAAATCCAGTGCTGTTCTATCAAAAGATTTAAAATAGTTTTGATAATATAATAGACTTTTGTCTTTTTTTCGTTTAATAAATTCAAAAAAAATAGAGAGGTCATTAAAATTGGCTTTTTCTATTTTAAGTCCCTTATTTTGCGCTCTTTTTATTTTGTTGCGCGTGTTTTTGCTTACGTTTTTTATGTCAAATTTTTTTAAATGAATGATTCCATTGTATTTGGGAAACTTTGATTCAAAATAAAGGTTATCTTTTAGTTTAATGTATCCTAAATCGCTTAGGTAGTTTTTGATTTCAATATTCCAATTGTATTGTTTTTGTTTGGTTTGCTTATCGATTTCTGCAATGGCAATTTCTGGATTTATTTTTATAAAAACAATTCTTTTTTTCTTCAAGTAGTCTTTTATTTTTTTGGTAAAAATGTCAATTCGTTCTTTATTGGAATAATCTAAAACAAATCCTTTGGGGGCATAAGCGTATTTGAAAAAAGGATTTAATTTTTTTATTAGAATTAAAGAAGCCGCAATAATGTGGTTGTATTCATCAATAAGTCCTATAAAAAGAGGAGTGTATCCATTTTGTTCCATAAGTTTGGCGTAGCCTTCTGTTTGACAGTAATTGCCTAAAATACTCCTTTTTATATAATTCTCAAATTCAGTTTTTTTTAATTCTTTTATTTCCATTATGTTATCCCTCACTGTTGATTGTTTATTATAACAGTCCTCCTCTCGGTTTGCAATTAGTATTTAATTACGCTATAATGAATTTAGGTGAAGTTTATGCAAATTGATTCAGTGGAATTACAAAATATTGCAGTGAGACAAAGTCAATATCCTAAAGCGAAGTATCCTGAGTTTCTCCTTGTGGGACGCAGTAATGTTGGAAAGAGTAGTTTTATTAATACGTTAATAAATCGAAAAAATTTTGCTCGAACGAGTTCTAAACCAGGAAAAACGCAAACGTTAAATTTTTATTTGGTCAATCAACAATTTTATTTAATTGATGTTCCAGGTTATGGTTATGCTAAGGTAGATAAAAGCACTGTAAAAAAGATGGGCTTAATGATTGAAGAGTATATTAAGACTCGTGAAACTTTAAAACATGTTTTTCTTTTAGTGGATTATCGTCACAAGCCAAGCGAAGACGATTTGTTGATGTATAATTTTTTAAGGTATTATCAGTTAAAGGTAACGATTGTCGCTACTAAATACGATAAAGTGACTAAGAATAATCGGATTAAACAAGATAAATTGATTAGAGATACCTTAAATTTGGATGAAAATGAAACTTTTATTCCTTTTTCTACGATAACTAAAAAAGGAAGAGATGAGATTTATCAGGTTATCGATAAATGCTTGTAGGTAGACTTGCATATCTTTTTAAATTATGCTAAAATACAAGGACGAATGGACGGTGTTTTAATGGAAACTTTATTACTTATTATTTCAATTTTATTGATTGCGATTGTCCTTTTACAAAGTAATAAGGCAAGTGATTCTGCTCAAATAATTACTGGGGGAAATGAAAACTTATTTCAAAATTCAAAAGAGAGAGGGATTGAATTATTGATCAGTCGAATAACTTTAATTTTAGGAATTGTTTTCTTTGTCATCTCTTTTATCTTATTTATTAAATAAGAACATATTTAGGGGGATTTCATGACTTTATATAAGAATTTAAAAATACTTAGAGAAGAGTATATCAATAGAAAGCCAAAAGAAATCAAAGTTTTTGTTGTCTATGATACTGAAAGAAATTACTTTTATTATCATTTTCTTTTTTCAGAGGAAAATGTACTGAGGAGAGAGGCTCTTTTAAAGAGTCATTATCCAAATACAGTGTCTCTTTTTAATAAAATAATAGAGGAGTTTATTCAAGGTAAAAGGATTGTTTCCGTAGAGTATACTACGTTAAAAATTGATTGCTCTTATATAGGTATGAGTTTAGTAAATGAAGAAGGGTTTGCTTTAAGTGTTTATTTTTCAGATTTGTCTCTTCCTTTTTTTAACTGGTATGATACGTTTTTTAGTTCAGCGTTTTATCAGGAAAATTTAGCCTATGCTTTTCATTTAATTAGTGAAGGTCAAGTTAACTATTTAGATTTTTTATCAAATGGTCAAGATGTTTTACAAGTACACTATTTTGATGATCAAAATTCTTCTTTATCTTCTTTTCAAAAAGAAAATTATTTAAAAATACAATATAAAAAAGTAGAGGGACAAATTAATAAAACAGAGTTATGTTTTATGCTGTGTATTCTTCGTGCCTTTTTAACGTTTCATTTTAATGCTTTTAAGATTCGTTTTATAGACATTCTATCTAAGGTAGATGGTGTGACCTGTTTTCATATACTTAATGCTTTTCGAAAAGGTTTTTTAAAATTACCTCTTAGTTATCATTATTCTAGTCTTATCGTAAGTGAAACTGATTTGAAGTTTTATTTGTCTGGTAATGTAGCGTATCTTCAAGATTCCACATTGGTTGATTTTGTGGAAAAGGATGCGATTGTCGATGAGCTTCATAAAGCAATGGCTGAATTTTTTAACATAGAAACTTTTTCAGATGAAGCAGTTTTAAAAAAAAGTCTAAAATAAGTCAATTAACCATTGATTTTTTTTATTTTGTTTTATTTTAGGACTAATTAAGGTATAATAAAAATGTAAGATGGTGAAAATAAAATGAATAGAAAAGGATTTACTTTAATTGAACTAATTATCACAATAGGGGTGATGGTTATAGTTGGTCTTATTATTGTAACGAATATGACAGGTCTTTTTAGTAAAAATGAAGATGCAGATTATGAAAATTTTAGAAAGAAAATTGAAAATGCGGCTTGTATTTATGCAGAAAGGTCAGAGTGGAAAGAGAATAGAAATAAATGTAAAAGTCATACTTCTGGCGCTAATTGTGTGATTACAACCACCATGTTAATTAAAGCTGGATTGATTGAAGAGAGTTTAAAAGATCCTAATACAGGAATTTTTGTTAAAGATAATCAAAAATACGATGTAACGGTTTCTTGGACTAATGAAGGTGAAAAAAAATGTACTTTAAAAGAGTGAGGGAAGAAAATGAAAGATGAAATCATAAAAGTATTAGAAAATTGTTATGATGCTAAAGAAGCGATTCAAGTTAATGATTTATTAGGGTTACACTCTACAGAAGAATATAAAGAAGTTGTAAAAAATTTAGAGGAATTAGTTGAAGACTATGTTCTTTATAAAACAAAAAAAGATAAATATATTTTACTTAAAAATGTTCCAAGTTTAAAAATAGGACGTTTAACCGTAAATAAAAAAGGATTTGGATTCGTTCTTTTGCCTTCAGAAGAAGATTTATATATTAGTAGTGATGCTTTAAACGGAGCCATTCACGATGATATGGTTTTAGCTGAAATTACAAAAAATGGTGTAAAAAGAGAAGGAAGAGTCCTTCGAATTTTAAAAAGAGAACTTTCTGATATGGTCGGAGAAGTTGTTTTTAAGGATAATGAATTTCAAATTAAACTTGATGATGATAAAAAAGACATTGATTTGGTGATAAAAAAGGAAAGTTTAGTCCATTGTGTACCAGGGCATAAAGTCGTAATTAGACTTTTAAAAGAGTTAGGTAAAAAGAAATATTTAGCAAGTGTTATTAAGATTCTTGGGCATAAAGATGATCCAGGAGTTGATATTTTATCCATCGCTTATAAGTATGGTATTGAAACTGAGTTTAATGAACAAGTGATTAAAGAACTTGAAATGATTCCAGTCGAAGTGAAGGAAAGTGAACTTCAAAATCGAGTGGATTTAACGGATAAAGAAATTTTTACTATTGATGGAGCTCATACGAAAGATATTGATGATGCAATCAGTTTAGAAATGGAAAATGGGCTTTATGTTTTAGGGGTTCACATTGCTGATGTTTCGCATTATGTTAAAGAAAATACTGCTCTTGGAGAGACCGCAATGGATCGTGGAACTTCTTGTTATCTTGCGGATACAGTTATTCCAATGATTCCTCATAAGTTAAGTAATGGCATTTGTTCTTTAAATGAAGGCGTTTTGCGTCTTACTATGAGTTGCGTTATGAAAATTAATTCAAAAGGTAAAGTCGTTTCCTATGATATTTTTCCAAGCTTTATTAAAAGTCGTAAAAAAATGACTTATGAAGCGGTTAATGACATTATTGTAAGAGACCGTGTTGCTGAAGGATATGAAACTTATGTTCCAACTTTAAAGAAAATGAAAGAATTAGCTCATATTTTAAGAAAAGAAAAAGAAAGTCGTGGCTATATCGATTTTGATTTAGATGAAGCTGAAGTCATTCAAGATGAAACGGGAAAAGCTATTGATGTTGTTAAAAGACTTCGTGAAGATGGCGAAAAATTAATTGAAGATTTTATGATTGCGGCGAATGAAACCGTTGCGAGTCATATTTATAATATGGATTTACCGTTTATTTATCGAGTTCATGGAACACCGAATAATGAAAAGATTGATGATTTTGTTAATTTGGTTAAGCTTCTTGGTTATGAATTAGCAACAAAAGTCACAGAACTTACACCTGTTACTATGCAAAAATTGTTGTCTGAATTAAATGATAAACCTGAGTTTGAACTTCTTTCTAGTATGCTTCTTCGAAGTATGAAAAAAGCAGAATACAGTAAAGAAAATATCGGTCATTTTGGTTTGGGAAGCAAAGCTTATACGCATTTTACAAGTCCGATCAGACGTTTTCCAGATTTAACGGTTCATCGTTTATTAAAAAAGTATTTAGTTGAAAATGATTTATCAATGTCTACCATTAGATTTTATGATTCTTCACTTGTTGAAGTGGCTGAACATTCTAGTGAAAAAGAAGTTGGTAGTGTGAACGCAGAACGTGATGTCCTTGATATGAAAATGGCGGAGTATATGGAAAGTCATATTGGAGAAGAGTTTGAAGGCATGATTTCAACTGTCACCAATTTTGGTTTTTTTGTTGAACTCCCTAATTTGGTAGAAGGATTGGTTCACGTTAATACGTTAAAAGGCGATTTTTATAATTATATTCCAGAAAAGTTGGCTTTAATTGGTCAAAATACTAAGACTCAATATCGAATTGGAGATAAAGTTAAAATAAAGGTTATTGCTTCTTCTAAAGAAACATCGATGATTGATTTTGCACTTGTAAAGGATGAACAAAATGGAAGTCAAGAATAAAAAAGCCTATTTTGATTATTTTATTGAAGAAACGTTGGAAGCAGGAATTGTTTTAACTGGCACAGAAATTAAAAGTATTCGAAAAGGTTCGGTGGATTTAAAAGATACTTATGTTTTGATTAAAAAAAATGAAGCGTTTTTATTAAATATGTATGTAGCAAAATACGAAGAGGGCAATCAATTTAATCATGATGAACTGCGAACACGAAAATTATTATTGCATAAAAAAGAAATTAAAAAAATGAAAGAAGTTTTGGAAAGAGAAGGGTATAGTTTTATTCCTTTAAAATTGTATTTAAAAAAAGGGTTTGTAAAGATTCTTATTGGCATGGCTAAAGGAAAAAAGAACTACGATAAACGTGAAAGTATTAAGAAAAAAGATCTGGAAAGAGAAAATAAAAAATATATGGTATAATATATTTAGGTGGATGTATGAAAAAGAAAACAAAAATTGTTTTAGAAGGGCTTTCCGTGGTTTTAATTTTTTCTGTTGTTTTAGGGGCTTTTCGTTTTAATCAAGAATTTAAAATTTCCCATGAAGCGTTACCAGAAGAAGAGGCTCCAAAGCTAAAAATAATGGATTTGGAGAGTAAGACAAGACCTATTGCTGTTATGATTAATAATTTAGCTCCTGCTAGAAAGTATCATAGTGGGTTACAAGAGGCTTATCTTATTTATGAAATGATTGTTGAAGGTGGAATTACACGCCTAATGGCCATTTATAAGGATGTGGAGGTTTCTAAAATTGGTTCTATACGAAGTGCCCGTCCTTATTATTTAGATTATGTTTTAGAGAATGATGCTACTTTTGTTCATTGGGGCTACAGTGAACAAGCACTCAATGATATTCGAGTATTAGGGATTAGTAACTTGGATGGTTATTATTATGAAAAGTCTTATTTTTGGAGAGATTCATCGTTGCCTGTTGCTTCTGAACATCGAGGTTTTACAAATACTGAGGCTATTAATAAAGGAATTGAAGCTTTAAATTACAGAAAAACTTCTCAGTCAAAACCGCTTCTTAATTACAGTGTGGAGTCTGTGGCATTGAATCAAAATGAAAAGGCGATTCGAGCGCAAGAGATTGATATAAACTATTCGAAAAGCGTTACGACCCATTATACTTATGATGAGGAGACGAAGATGTATAAAAGAAGTGTTAATCAAGAGCCTCATGTGGATTTTGTAAGCAAAGAACCGTATCGCTTTAAAAATATCATTACTTATCAGGTTCCTAATGAGACTTTATCGGGGGATGTTAAAGGACGACAACTATTAAAAAATATTGGAAAGGGCGAAGGGTATTACATTTCTGAAGGTTACGCTATTCCCATTCAATGGGAGAAAAGAACTCGAGAATCTAAAACCATTTATCGTCTTTTAAATGGAGAAGAACTTAAAGTAAATGATGGAAATACGTTTATTCAAATTCAACCGACTGATGAAATTCTTTCTATTACATAAAAGTTATCTTATATCATATAGATTAATAAGGAGGAAAAGATATGCAAGCGTTTATTGATTTTTTGGTAAATAATTATTTATGGTTTATTATTGTTTCAATTGTACTTATTTTTGCTTTAATTGGTTATTTGGTTGATACCAGTGAACAGCCAGCTAAAGCTATGAAAATGGAAGAGGAATCGCCTCTGATAGATAATCACCAAGAAGCTAGTTTAGAACCAGAAGGAAGAGCAGAAACTATAAATAATGAAGTTGATATTTTATAGTTTTATTAAAGATTAAAAATTATTTTTTCTTCTAGTGTATTTTGACTATTTGGACAAATTAAATGAATTTTTAAGAGAAATTCGTTGGTTTTTGTTTTGGTTAAAATGGTGTAGCTGTTTAAAGAGTCACAGTCTTTAAATTCACTGACAATTTCTAATTTTTGCATCTGTTCTAAGGTTAAAGAAAAAGAGTCTCCAGTATTTTTAGGTAAAGGCTGATTTTTGTAATAGTTATAAAGTGAATCTTTTAAAAGTGTTAAATTTTGATCAGAAAAAGCTTTTTTTTGATTAAATTTATTAATGCGAGAGATTGTAAAAATTATTAATATAATGGATAGAAGTAAGATGGTTAATTTTTTTAATAAATTGAACCAATGAATTGTTGTCAAAATTTCTGAATAGAGATTGTGTTCTTTTGTTTCTTTAAGAGAAGTGAAAAATCTATTGTCTGATGTTTTCTGTTTTAAATTTTTTTTCTTTTTTTCTTCGTACATATTTTTCACCCTCCCTACTTATACTAACATTATACTATAAAAAATGGTTATTTGTCATAATAATATGGCTATTTTGGAGATTTTATGCTAAAATAACGAATACATGGGGCAGTTAATTGGAAATCGACAAATATTACTAGATAGGATGGCAAGTGGTAGGCATACCTAACATGCAACAAAAAATAAATAACGAAACTAAAGGTTTCACTCCTGCATTTGCCTAATAATTGGTTTAAGGGAGACTTCTACTTACTTTCTCTTATAGGGTAAGATAGAGGTTCATAAATATAAGATATATTAAAAAAATTGTTTAAGTTTTTTTAATGAATAATTATTAAACTGGTTCTATAATAGGTAAGCTATAGCCAGTTATAGAATGAGATTAAAAATCTAGCTAAACTTGTAGAAATTTTATCATAGGGTATTTTGGACAGGGGTTCGAATCCCCTCTGCTCCACCAGATTGATACCAAACTCGAACTTTTCGAGTAAAATAGAAAACGGCTTGTTAAAAAGTCGTTTTTATGTGTGTGCCGTGCATGGCATATATCTAGTTGGTGAAAGTCCAATACACACGTAG
>CAOKAG010000040.1 GCA_948466395.1 uncultured Mycoplasmatota bacterium | reverse complement strand
GAGACATCAAAGGTTTATGGGTTGGAAAGTTTGAAACAGGTTATAAAGGAAGTACAAACACAACCAGTGCTCAAAAGAATGAAAATAATCCAACCAAAGTTCAAATCAAACCCAATGTTAATTCATGGCGAAGTATAACAACATCAAATGCCTTTAAAACGAGTTATAATTATAAAAGAAATCTAGATAGTCATCTGATGAAAAACACCGAATGGGGAGCAGTAGCTTACTTAACCCATTCTATCTATGGAAAATGTAGTGGAACGACTTGTGAAGAAGTATACATCAATAATAATAGTAATTATGTTACAGGCTGGTCAGGAACCAGTGTCAGTGCAAGTTATTCAACTAGTGGTTATGCTTATAGTCATGCTAATAGTGTCAAAGCAAGTAGTACAGGAAATTACAGTGGCATCTATGATTTAAGTGGAGGACTCAATGAATATGTCGCAGGAGTAAGAGGTGATTTAACTGAAGGAAGTGGAGGCTTTACTTCAAGTGATGTAAGTACCTATAGTAAAAAGTATTATGATACCTACTCAACCAGTATGGATGATCGATGGATTTATACAACAAGAATCTTAGGCGATGCCACTGCAGAAACAAAAGGATGGAATGGTGATGGTGCGAACTCTGTTACCTCTAACGCCCCTTGGTTTTATCGTGGAAGTGACTATGTTGGTAAGTCTTTTGCAGGAATTTTCTACTTCAATGGAACTACTGGTGCAGGCTTCACTACTTATAGTTTCCGTGTGGTGCTAGCTTTTTAATTAAAAGTTTATTAAAAACTAAGAAGTAGGAATAAAAGTCTATAAAAACCAAATAATTAAATTACAAGCGTAGGCTTGTTTTTTTAGTTTAGTTAAAAAAACTCGCAAAATTGTGTATAATGTAGTATAATGATTATACCTTAAGGAAGAGGTGTTGATTTGAAGAAATTAAAAGATTTGTGGAATCAAAATCGTGTTTTGGTTGTTTTATTTTCAATCATAATAATTTGTACGATTGTTGTCATTTGTGTAGTGATTACCGCTTTTTTAGGTTCTTCTAAATCCGTTTATGGGGATAGATTAGAGGGTATTGAAGACGTTCAATTTACCGATGAGGTTTTAAATGGTTTTAAAGATTCTTTTAATGAGGATGAACTTGTTAATGAAGTTTCAATTAAGTCTAGGGGAAAAATTATTTACATTACTATGCTTTTTAAAGAAAACGTTAGTTTAGTTGAAGCTGAGAGCAAAGCTTTCTCCTCTTTAGAATACTTTGAAGAAAATTATTTGAAATTTTATGATTTTCATTTTACTTTAAAACAAAATTCTACTGAGACTAGTGAAGGATTTTTGATTATGGGAGCTAAAAATGCAAGTGGAAATGGACTTATTTGGAATAATAATACTGAAGTTGCTTCTGAATAAGAGGTGAGGTTTTTTATGAAAAAAAAGAAAAAAATAATTTTAATTTTAATTTGTACGATTATTTTTATAGTTAGTTTTAGCTTTTCTTATTTTTATTTTACAAATCCTAATCGTTTAACAACACAAGAGAAAAGATTTATAGCTGATAATAGTCGGAATGTTTTAAATCTTCATGTTTTAAATAATGTTTCTGTATTTGGTAATACAGGAGAAGGTGTCTTTTATGATTTTATTGAAGATTTTGGGAAAAGATATGGACTTAAAATCAATAACGTTGCGTTTAATTTAGGCGATTCTGTAAATGATATATCTTTAACTAGTGGAAATGTTATTAATGAAAATGAATTTGTTTTTTATCAAAGTCATTACGTTTTAATTGGTACAAAAAATGAATTTTTTTCGACGGTAAGTGGGTTAAAAGATAAAAATATAGGTATATTAAATGATAATTTAGAGCATGTTCAAAGTTATCTTGATGCCTCGATTCCTTTTAAAACTTATCCTAATCGTGAGGAATTACTAAAAGAATTTAAAGAACAAAATACGATTCAATATATGATTGTGCCTTTACATATTTATTTGGAGTCTATTTTAAGTCAAGATTATTATGTTGTACATCATTTTGAAGATCTTCCTTATTATTTTAAAATTAATATGGGAACCGATTCTTTAATTGGTCAGATTATGAAAAAGTATTATGCTCAATGGTCTATAGAACATTTAGAAGATTATTATTTAGAGCATTTATTTAATTTATTTGTTAAATCTCTTAATTTGTCTTTAACAGATATTGATACGATGAGAAGTGTTCGTTATCATTATGGTTTTGTAGAAAACAAACCTTATGAAATTTTATCTGGAGGAAACTATGGGGGAATTCTTGCTCAAAATTTAAAAGAATTTATGAAATTTAGTGAGATTGATATTGAGTTTTTAAAATACAAAACTTTAGCTAAATTTAATCAAGCTTTGAATCAAAATAAATTTAATCTCTTTTTTGGTTATTATCAAGATGAAACAAATTTTGATGTGGTACATTCAGGTATAGGTCTTTCTTATAGTGTTATTGGACATAAAAAAGAGGCATTTGTGGTTCAATCTTTAAAATCTCTTAATAATAAGACGATTTATGTTTTAGAAAATTCAGTTTTATGTGATTATTTAAAAAACAATACGAAAGCTAATATAAAAACTTATAAAAATGATAAAGAATTGAAAAAGATTGTTAAAAATAAGGGAATTATTGTTCTAGATACAAATAATTATTTAGCGTCATTAAACTTGTTTCCAAATTATAGTGAACGTTTTAATGATGTTGCAGATGTAGATTATGTGTTTAAATTATCAACAAGTGACATTTTTAATAAATTATTTATGAAGTTTAGTAATCTTAAAAGTCCAATGGATTCTATTTATAAAGGTTCTTATAATTATGATTTAACTTTGCGAGCAGGAACGATTACTGGAACAATAGCAAGATATTTTATGTATATATTAATTATTTTAGTGATTAGTTTCTTATATATTTATAAAGTTACTAAAAGAGTAAAAATATCTAAAAAAATAAAAAAAGAGGATAAGTTAAAATATATTGACCAATTAACTTCTTTAAAAAATAGAAATTATTTAAATGAAAATTTAGAGGGTTGGAGTCAAAATACCATTTATCCACAAGCGGTAGTGGTTATTGATTTAAATAGTTTACAATACATTAATGATACAATGGGTTATGAACAGGGAGATGAACAAATTAAGGGAGCAGCTAATATTTTAGTTAAAACTCAGCTTGATAACAGTGATATTATAAGAACGGATGGAAATGAATTTGTGATCTATTTAGTGGGTTATCAAATGAAACAAATAACAAGTTATATCCATAAGTTAAATAAAGAGTTTAAAAAATTACCTTATGAGTATGGTGCAGCAATAGGTTATAGTATGATTGAAGATAAAATTAAATCAGTGGAAGATGCAATCAATGAAGCAGTGGAAGAGGTTAAAAAGCAAAAAGAAAAAAGAGATAAAAAAGAGGGAACTCATGAAAAATAGACTTAGAAATTTTATAGAAAAGGTTTTAGTTGTTATTAAAAGACCTGATATGGAAATTCTTCCAGGACAACTTGCCTTCTTTTTTGTTTTATCGGTGGTTCCAATTGTTACTGTGATTTCTTATGGGGCTTCTTTTTTACATTTACCAGTTAATTTTATCAGCAATTTTGTTAGTAAAGCGTTTGGTTCGGATGTGGCACTTTTAATTGAACCTATGGTTTCGATTTCTAATATCGATTTTCGATTTTTTCTAACATTAATTGTTGGTTATTATATTGCTAGTAATGGGGCAGCTTCAATCATTGTGACGTCTAATGCGATTTACGATATTCCTAATTCTGGTTTTTTTAAAAGAAGAATTAAAGCGATTATTATGACTTTCTTTATTGTTTTGTTATTTATGTTTATCCTTATTGTTCCTGTTTTTGGAAAAAATATTATTGAAATGATTACTTTTGTAAATATGAATGAAACGATTACTAAAACGGTTACCTTTACTTTTCGATTATTAAAAGGTCCTATTGCTTGGTTTATTATGTTTTGTTTTATCAAAATCATTTATACTATGGCTCCAGATCGAAAACTGAGTAGTATGTATGTGAATTATGGTGCGTTGTTTACAACGATTATGTGGGTTATTGTAACAGCAGTTTATTCTTATTATATTAATAATTTTGCTAACTACGCTGTCTTTTATGGTGGGCTTGCTAATTTAGTGATGTTAATGTTATGGGTTTATTTTTTAGCTTATGTTTTTGTTATTGGTATGGCTTTAAATAAAAAGGAAGAAATTACTAAATTGGAAAAAACAGGAGTTATAAATTTAAAAGAAAATAAAACACTATAACTATGTACACAAGTATTATTTAGTACATGATTTTCTTTTTGATATTAGATTAATATAATTGGTATTAACAATATTAAAAAATAATACTTAAAAAGAAGTGGTAAGTCCTTCTTTTTTTTGATATACTTTTTGTGGAGGGTATTATGAAAGTATATAAAATAATCAATTATTATGCTAGAACTTTGGCATTAACAACACTGCCTTTCTCTTTCTCTTTGCAGGAAAATAAGTCAAATAATGTAAGCGTTCAAGCAGAAAAAAAATTAGATAATAAAAGAGATTCGTACAAAGCAGATTTGTACAAAGCAAAAACATACTATATGAGAAAAAAGAGAGGAAATTTACAAAAACCAAACTATTATGGTGCTGATAAAAAATTATCTTTACGAAAATAGGCATTAAATAGGGAGGGGAATGTATGATCGTATACGGAAAGAATGTCTTAAAAGATATTGATGTGAGAAAAATAAAAAAAGTGTATGTGGCTGAACAGATAAGAGATAATGCTATTTTTTCCTTTTTAAATAAAAATAAAATTCATTATTTGAGTTGCCCTAAAAAAAATCTTGATAAAATGGTTAAAGGAAATCATCAAGGTATTATTATAGAGATGGATGATTATTGTTATTCTTCTCTGGAAGACATTCAAAATGAGGATTTATTAGTGGTTTTGGATCATTTAGAAGATCCTCATAATTTTGGAGCAATCGTTCGAACTTGTGAAGCGGCAGGAGTGAAAACCATTATTATTCCCAAAGATAGAAGTGTACGAGTGAACGATGTGGTTATGAAAATCAGTTGTGGAGCCATTGATCGGGTTAAGATTGTCTTGGTTTCAAATATTTGTGACACTTTAAAAAAATTACAAAAGAATCACTATTTTGTTTATTCGGCTTTTATGGATGGTGAGGATTATAAGACACTTGATTATTCTGGAAAAAAGGTACTAGTAATTGGCAATGAAGGAAAAGGAGTCAGTCGACTTGTAGAGGATTTAACCGATTTTCGCATAGGTATTCCTATGACAGGAAAAATAAATAGTTTAAATGCCAGTGTAGCAGCGGGAATTTTAATTTTTGCAATGAGGTGATGCTTATGGATTACGAGGATTATTCAGATAGTGAACTTTATTCTTTAATTTGTGAAAGCAATGAAGATGCAAAGGATCTTTTATTTCAAAAGTATAAATATATTATTGATATGGTGATAAAAAATTATTCTTTTGCAGCTTTAAAATATGGTTTTGAATATAAAGATTTATATCAAGAAGCTTTGGTGGGTTTTTCCGATGCGTTACAATCTTATCAAGAAGATAAGAATGCGAGTCTTCCTACGTTTATTACGTTGTGTGTGGATCGAAAGTTGCAAAATACATTAAGAAACGCAGGGCGTTTTAAAAATATGGCTTTTAAAGATAGTTTGTCTTTGGATCATGTTTACGAAGAAACCGATCTTCCTTTACGAGATTTAATTAGTGATCATAGCAGTAATGATCCTCTTCTTAATATTACTAAAGATGAAGATTATATAGAGTTGACTAAAATTATTGAAAAGACCTTGTCTAAGGGAGAATATGAAGTTTATAAATTGATGATACGTGGTTTTAGTTATGGCGATATTGCCAAATTATTGGATAAATCTAATAAACAAATTGATAATACAATTCAAAGAGTTAAGGGTAAGATTAAAGAAATTTTGAAAATAAGAAAAACCAATTGATTTTTCCTTTTTTTTGTGATAGATTATAAGTAGTTAAGCACGAGAGTGTTTTTTATTTTGATAAAATAAGGAGTTTTTATGGCAAAAGAAAAAAAGAAAAAAGTTCAAAAAGAAGGAACATGGAAAGGTTTAAAACAAGAACTAAAAAAGGTCACTTGGCCTAATAAAAAAGATGTTTTTAAATATTCAATGGCTACGCTTGTTTTTTGTTTTGTTGTGATGTTCTTTTTCCAATTATTAGATTTAGGTTTATCAGTTGTTAAAGGGGTGTTTAATTAATGGAAAAATTGTGGTATGTGGTTACCACTTATGTGGGTCATGAAGCAAACGTAAAAGAAAAATTGGAAGCACGTACAGAATCTATGGAAATGCAAGAAAATATTTTTCGAGTTATTATTCCTGAAACGGTGGAAATTGATGATAAGGGTAAAGAAAAGAAAAAGAAAATGTTTCCAGGGTATGTTTTTGTTGAAATGGTCATGAGTGATGAAGCTTGGTATGCGGTTCGAAATACTCCAGGAGTAACAGGATTTATTGGTTCTTCAGGTAAGGGAGCCAAACCCACCCCTTTATTACCACAAGAAATTGATCGAATTTTATCAAATATGGGTATGAGTCGTGTGGATATTGATACTGAACTCAATATTGGGGATAAAGTTAATATTGTTGATGGACCATTTAAAGATATGTGTGGAGTAGTAGAAAGTATTGATAAAGAAAATAATCGTTTGAATGTTTTAATTGATTTATTTGGCAAAGAAACACCTGTAGAAGTTGAATTATTTCAAGTTAATAAATAAGCCGTTTTTTTAACGACTTTTTTTTATTATAGATAATTTTTAAATGGAGTAAAAATTGAAAGAGAAGATACGCTTAGGTGTTCATTCGACTTAAAAATGAGTTATAAAATTAAGATTGCGAAGTCGGATCAAAAATATCTGAAAGATCTAGTAAAATGGTCTGTCTTTTTTTGTGACACTTTTTTGTTGTCAAGGACTCTATTTTGTGCTATTATCTTAAGTGCAATTGCATATATTTATGTGTATTGTAGTTAAGTGGAAGGGAATGCGGATTTGCCCTAAAGACCACTTACACGAAAAAAATATAAATTGGAGGTGTTTTTCGTGGCTAAAGAAGTCGTAAAGAAAATTAAATTACAAATCGAAGCTGGTAAGGCAACACCTGCTCCACCCGTTGGAACATGTCTAGGGCCAGCAGGAATCAATATTCAAGATTTTTGCTCTAAATTTAATGAAGCAACTCGAGATAAAATGGGAGATATTTTACCCGTAGAGATTTCTGTTTATGAAGATCGAAGTTTTGATTTTGTTATAAAAACTGCGCCAGCAGGATTCTTACTTAAAAAAGCTGCTCATATTACTAAGGGAAGTAAAAAAGGTGCGAATGAAATTGTCGCCACTATTTCAAAAGAAGATTTGAGAAAAATTGCTGAGACAAAGTTGCCTGATCTAAATGCTTATGATGTTGATACTGCTATGAATATTATTGAAGGTACTGCTAGAAATATGGGGATAGCTATTAAAGGTGTCAATGATGCTGAATTGGCTGAACAAGCTAAAGAGGCTCAAGTTCATGAAGCTGAAATGGCTAAAAAAGATAAAGAATTGGCTGCACTTGAGGAAGAAGCAAAAGAACTTGCAAGTGGTAATGTAGAAGTTCCTTCTTCACAAGATGAAAATAAAACTGAAGAATAAGTATAAAAAAGTAATAAAAAATCCGCTAATAAACCACAGTTTGGAGGAAAATATGAAGAAGTTTGGAAAAAAATATGTGGAAGCTTCAAAGAATATTGAAAAAAATAAAGAATATACTTTGGAAGAAGCAATTAAATTAGTAAAAGAAACTTCAATTACTAAGTTTGATAGTACAGTTGATGTAGCCATAAATTTAAATGTCGACCCTAAAAAGGCTGATCAACAACTTAGAGGTTCTTTTGTCCTTCCCAATGGAACAGGTAAAACCAAAAGAATTTTAGTAATTGCAAAAGGAGCACAAGCTACCTCAGCTAAAGAAGCTGGAGCAGACTATGTTGGAGATAAAGACATGATTGAAAAAATTCAAAAAGAGAATTGGTTTGATTATGATGTGATTATTGCTACTCCAGATATGATGCCAGAACTTGGTAAAATTGGTAAGATTTTAGGACCTAAAGGTTTAATGCCAAATCCTAAAACTAATACCGTTACTACAAATGTTGTAGGAGCTATTGAAGATGTTAAAAAAGGTATGGTTAGTTATAAAACGGATACATTTGGAAATATTCATAGTGTCGTTGGTAAAGTTTCCTTTGATGAAGCGAAGTTACAAGAAAATTTAGTTTATCTAGTTAATACTATTTCTAAATTAAAACCATCAAGTGTTAAAGGAAAATTTATTAATTCTATTACTATTGCATCTACAATGGGGCCTGGAATTAAATTAGATAAAAATTCTTTTGACATTTAAGTTAATGTTTTATATAATACAGATTAGAAAAGCGAACCGTAGACAGTAGGGGAAGTCATTCTTAATTATCCTACCGAGGGAAAACTATAGTCTTATTTTAATAAGCTCTTTTTCCCAAAAGAGCTTTTCTAATATGGAAAAAGGAGGATTATATGGCAAGCGAGAAAGTTCTTAGTGAAAAGAAAGAAATCGTTAAAGAAATACTTGAAAATATTAAAAATAGTGAATCTGTTATTTTATTTCAATATCAAGGTTTAACGGTTGCTGATTTAAGTGATTTAAGAAATAAATTAAGAGATGTTGAATCTGAAGTTAAAGTTTATAAAAATACTTTGCTGAAAAGAGCTTTGGATGATTTAAATCTTAGTTTAGAGGGCTTTTTAAATGGTCCAAATGCGATTCTTTTTGGTAAAAATTTATTAGAGCCTATTAAAGTAATTGCTGATTTTGCTAAAGAGAATGAAAAGCTAGATATTCGTGTTGGTATTATTAATGGCGATGTTGCTGATATTAATACGATTCGTGAATACGCATCCATTCCATCAAGAGAAGGATTACTTACTATGTTTGCTGGTGGAATGATTCAGTATGTAAGAGATTTTGCAATTGGTTTAAATTTATATGCTGAACAAAAAGAAAATTAATTAGAAGGAGAGAAATAAAAATGGCAAAAATTGAAAATAAAGATATTATTGAAGCTTTAAAAGAAAAAACAATTCTTGAGATTAAAGAATTAGTTGATATGATGAAAGAAGAATTTGGTGTTGATCCAAGTGCTGTCGCTGTCGCTGCCCCAGCTGGAGGAGCTGTAGAAGATGCTGGATCTTCAACTAAAACAGTTGTTCTTAAAAGTGCTGGAGGAAATAAAATTGCTGTTATTAAGTTATTAAAAGAAATTACAGGTTTAGGACTTGTTGAAGCAAAAGCCTTAGCTGATAATGGTGGAAACATTAAAGAAAACGTTGCTAGTGATGAAGCTAATCAAATTAAAGCTCAATTAGAAGAAGCTGGTGCTGAAATCGAATTGGCTTAATTCAAAAAGATTAGACGATGTTTTAAAAATGATTTTTGTATTAAACAGAAATCATTTTTTATTTGTCTAATCTTTTTTTTGAACTTCAAACATTTTTAATTGTTAATGGTTTCTTTTTCTATGTTTTTTTCTGTATTATTTTCTATATACTTTTTTAGGATGTAAATAATTTGACTGTTAATGCTTCTTTCTTCATTATCTGCTAGTTGTATTAATTTGTTATAGGTTTCTTCGTCAATTCTTAATGTAGTTGTAATCATATTTTTTCCTCTTTCACTATAATAATACTATTTTAATATTATAATTATCTAGTAGCAAAATAGTATTATTTTTTGTCCTTTTATTTTCTTTTAAGTTTAAAATAATAGTATCTAAGTCATTTAAAAAAAATTAATTTTTTTATTTGATGGGTAGTTTGATATTGAATTAGTACTATTTTCTTGTCTTGATAAGATTAGTTTCGTTAGTTATAATTCAATTATAAATAGGGTAGATATTAACAATCTATTTAAAAGAAAGGAATTTTTATATGAAAGGAAAATTAAAAATCTTTGATAAGTATAAAAGAAATAAGCAATTTCTTTATGGCTCAATTATGGGTATATTACTTGTCATTGGAAGTCTTGTTCTTTTTAAAACGTTTGCATTTTATACAGAAAAAGCTGAGTTTAATGTGATAAGAGGAAAAGTACCAAATTTTACTGCGGGAGATATTAAACTTGCTATCACCATTGATGGGGAGAAAGCAGATCAGATACCAAGTGATAAAAAAGGTTATAAAGTTCAAGTTCAATGTGATAATGGAGTTACAGGCGAGTGGAATTATGATAACGGAGCTATTACGCTAAATGGTTTTTCTATATCAACAAAGTGTAGTGTCAATTTTGAAAGTATATATACGATTTATGTCAATGGAGAACAAGTCAATGCGTTTCCAAGTCAAGGAAATTAT
>CAOKAG010000039.1 GCA_948466395.1 uncultured Mycoplasmatota bacterium | reverse complement strand
TATTATTAACCGCTTCTACTCCATTTTGTGGTATGGTCTCTACAGTTGGTGTACTTGAACCATTGATTGTCGAAGACACAACGGGTGTTGGATTAGACAAATTATTATTGACATTCTGTACTCCATTTTGTGGTATGGTCTCTACAGTTGGTGTACTGGAATCATTGATTGTCGAAGGTGCACTTAGTGTTTGGCTAGAAGCATTATTATCCGCCTCAACAACCGTTGTTTCTTTTCCAAATTGATTAGAATTCTCATTTAAAATAGAATTAATATTTGGTCTTTCCGAAGAACTGAAATTTTCTTGATTCATTTGTGGATTTAAATTATTATTACCAGATCCATTCTCTGTACCACTTGTATTTTGATTATTCATCATTATTTATCCCCTCTATCTTATTTATAATTATAGCTATTATATGTTAAAAAGGCAAGAAAAACCACAATAGCCATGTTAAAACTAAAAAAAGAACACTAAACGAAGTATTCTTTCATTTTATCAATACCTTTTTTCTCATACCTTGAAACCATTACTTGTGTCATATTAAGTCTTCTAGCAATCTCTCTTTGAGGTAAATCTTCAAAATAATGATAAGTAATAATTTTTTGTTCTTCTTCACTTAAAGACTCCATACACATCTTTAAATTCAATTTTTCATCGATAGATAAAGTTTCTTCACTAGGAATCCTTTCATAAATACTTCTTTCATCTTCCTGTGATTTATCTAAACTGCTTACCATAATGCTTCCAGCAAGAACAATATTAGACACTTCTATTGGATCCTTTCCTAAATAAGTGGCAACATAATCATAATCGGGGACGTAACCTAATTTTTGAGCCAAAGCATACCTTGTTTTTTCAATCAATTGATAAGCTTTCAAATATTCACGACTCACTTTAACTGGCTTTTGATTATGAGCTAATAAAAACATTTCCCCATAAATGTATTCATAAGCATAAGTTGAAAACTTTACTTTTGAATTATTTTTATAATTTCTTAACGCTTTTACAACTGCTAAAGAACCCGCTTGAATTAAATCTTCTTTGTCTACACCATAAAACTGTCCTGAGAGTTTAATAACTAATCCCATACACTCCTTAACCATCGCTTCTTCTTTCGCTGTCATTTTAGCCTCTTAAACATGAATTAATTCTAAAGCTGTTAATTCATTGCTTGTTTCTTTAATATGTAATTTTCGTATATCTTTATTAAACTCTAGGGGCACCTCACATAAAAAGATTTTTCCTTTATTCGCACGAATCGCACATTTTGTATTTAAAATAGCGTCAATGCCAACTTCATCAATTTCCATAAGCTCAAATAAATTATAAACTAAATATTTTATCTTATGTTTTAAAATAACGGGGACTAAATAATTATTTAACTTAACAGAACCTCTTTTAGACAAAGAACCTTTAAGTCTAGCAAACAGAATACCTTTATTATACTCTAAATCCATTTGAAACATATTTATCACCTGTACAATACGAATATAGAACATAAACACTTATTTTTAAACACGTTCGACAAATGTTGTCAAAACTTCCAAAAAAAAATAGTAATACCAATCAATTACTATTTCTTATACTTTTCACGTGCTTTCTCTTTGTTTTCTTTTGTATACCCTCTTAATACATCATCAGGTAAACGATTTAAAAGTGTTTCATACATTTCATCGAACAAAAGTAAATTCTTTTTATTAGCTCCGATAGTTCCTATTTTATGTGTTTTAGAATCCTCTGTGACCACAAAAATACTTTTCTGAGTCAAAGCCCCATTATAACGGTATTCATAAGGATAAATCCAAACCACTTCTCTAGCTTCAAATATTTCTAAACCACTAAAATAACTAATAACATAATTTCTAGTTAAAATAACCTTAGCTTTTTCATAATGCACCGTTTTCTCATCTTCTACTTCTTGTAAAATGGTTTCCCACTTTTCATTATATTTTAATTTGTATTTTTTAGTGTTTCTTTTCATATTAAAAGAACCAATTAAAAAGATAATAGAAAAAACAAACGTAGGAATCACATAGAAGAAATGAGATAAAATACCACTCATAGGTGAAGCAAAGGTATCCAAATAAAGCGTACCAAAATAATCTTTAAAATTACTTGCATTCACCACTTTTTCATCCATTAACTTATTATAACTATCCATAGCTAATTTTTGTAAATCACTTGGTATCGTCTCAGCCATACCTTTAATCCGCACCACTTCAGGCGCCACCGCATTTTCATCTTCATTATAAGAATAATCGTAAATAGAATTCAATTCTTTTCTTATATTTTCATCAATAGCTGCAAGATACAAATACTCATCCTTATCCCCTAAAATATAAGATTTATGAACTATTTTTTTAGAATCTGAAACTGCAAAATAATCCGTCATAATCTGAACATCTATATAAGCATAATCTCCTTTTTCAGCATCAAGCAAAGGAACAACATTTTGATATTGCTTATAGCCATCGAATCCAAAATAGACAGCCATTATAAGGGTAACCACTCCAAAAAAAAGACCACAAAGAAGTTGCATTTTACCTTTATTAATTTTTTTTAAAAATAACTCTTTATTCATATCACTCACTCCAAACTTATTATAGCAATCCCGTTAACTTTGAGCAAGACTTCGAATCAAATTTTTAGCATAATCTAAAGACTTCATATCAGGTTCCATCACATACGATTTCTTTCTTTTATAAGAATAGGTATATTGGGATGAATCAATTCCCACTAGAGTATTTTTTTCTATACTCCAACTAGGATTAGTTTTAATTTGATACTTCACTAAAGTCGTAATATTTTGTGTTCCCATATTTGTAACAAATTTCCCTTCTAACGCATTCAATAAATCACTGTATTTGGTAATAATATTTTTAGACAAAATCTTATTAAACAACCCCTCTATAATTAATTGTTGATGTTCAGCTCGAGCCACATCACCTCGAGCCAAGCTTTTTCTTTCTCTAGCAAAAGCAAGGGCTTGTTTTCCATTTAAATGATTGTTTCCTTTTTTAAACGAATAGTTAACAAGGGTTCCATCCTCATTATAAAAAGCTCTAAAAGGCTTATCAAGCGTTACATCAATTCCCCCTAATTTATCCACAAGAGTCACTAAAGAAGTAAAATTAATCTTTACATAATAATTAATGTCAATCTCTAACAAATCTTCAACTGTTTTGACAGAAGTATCAATACCGTGAATACCCGCATGGGTTAACTTATCTTTATATTCTGTTGCAATACCATGAAGCTTAACATAATAATCACGTGGAATACTTGTAACAAGAACTTTGTGAGTAGTAGGATTAATCGTTAAAACCATATTCACATCACTTCTTGAAACACTACTAATCTTGCCATAAGAATCAATACCTGAAATAAAAACATTAAAAGGATGAGATGTAATATCCACTTGTTTTACTAAATCATCTTGAATAGGAATATCTAACGAAAATTGATAAACCACCTTTTCTAAATTTAAAAAAGCTTCATGTTCTTCCTCTAAAATACTTTTTTCAGAATCTTCCAATAATATGGCTTCCACTTTCTTAGAAATCAATGCGTCAACTAAACCATCTAAATCTTCTTTCTCAATGTAATCCCCTGTCACTTTTTTCTCTAAATGTTCTTTGGCTAAAACCAACCCTTGATCCTCTTCAGATTTTAAAATGCCAATAGTTTGATGATTTAATGTTTTAATTTTATCAAAACTGCTTCCTTTTAAAACAATAACACTGTAATTTTCAGTATTATAATTATCACTTTTTATTTTATCTAAAAAATCAAACGTGTTAAAAGAAAAAAGAAGAATCACAAACATAGCTATCATTTTAGCAAAAGACAAAATTGTCCCTAAAAGCCTTTTCTTCCACCCATGACCTAAAATAAGATAAAACATAAATGCATCAAAAAGAAGAAAAACAAGCGTAATCAACAAAAAATAATTGAAAGGCAATACATTTAGAAAATGTAAAAAAACCAAAGTAATAATTGAAAAAAAGACTAAACAAACTGGTAAATATCTAAAAAACTTTTTTATTTTTCTTTTATTCTGTACATTATTTTGAATTTTTGCCATAACTGACCCTCACTTAAAAATATTATATCACTTGACCTTTTATTTTCTTAATTTTTACGTTTAAGGATGTCAATAATTAGTAAATTATTCTAAAATTCCTTGAGTAAATACCCCTAAAACTCTTTTAAATGTTGTCAAAAAAGAAGCTTTATCCACGGTTTCTTTAATCACTAAATCCGCTTCTTGAACCAAATGATTTTCTTGATCTAAAATTTCTACCTTTCCAACTTTACTCTTTTCATTTATTGGAGCTTTGACCTCATCAATGATTACGTTATAATGATACTCTTGATTCCCATCACTCACTTTTCCTAGTAAATTGACATCTTCTTGCAGATAAACACGCGCCTTTAATTTCTCACCTTTAACAATATGAACTTCTCCTAAATTCTCTTCTTTAGTTAAAATAGGATGGATTTTATAAGTATTAAAACCATAATTTAACATACTTACAGTATCTTTACTTCTTAAATCGGTCGTTTCTGCTTTCATAACTACTGACAACAAACGCATATTATTTCTTTTAGCAGTCGTAGTAATACAGTATCCTGCTTCACTTGTAAATCCTGTTTTTAATCCGTCAACACCTTCGTAAAATCGCACCAATTTATTGGTATTAACAAGCCATACACTAGAACCATCTGGCTTTTTTAAATAATCTTCATAAATACTTGTAAATTCTAAAATAGTCTCATGCTTTAACAATTCTCTTGCTATTACACTCATATCTCTGGCTGTTGTATAATGATTTTCACTATGAAGACCATGTGGATTATCAAAATGAGTGTTAGTAAGTCCCAAAGCTTTTGCTTTATTATTCATTGCTTCAACAAAAGAAGCCACACTTCCACTTACCTTTTCCGCCATAGCAACAACCGCATCGTTTCCACTTGCAATGGCAATGCCTTTTAAAAGTTCTCGCACTTTATACTTCTCACCTGTTTGTAAAAAAATTTGACTCCCACCCATACTTGATGCATTATCACTGATCACGACATCATCATCTAAACTGAGCTTATTTCCATCAATCGCTTCCATAATAAGAAGCATACTCATAACTTTAGTCATACTTGCTGGCTCTAATTTAGCATTCGCATTTTTTTCATAAACGACTTTTCCTGTAGACACTTCAAGCAAAATAGCACTTTCTGAATTCGGAGTTAAATCCTCAGCTTGGACCGACCCCAAAAACGCTAAAAATAAAAACAAACATAAACCTATTCTTTTCAAAACCAATCACCTAATTAAAAATATGTTAAAATCTCAAATTTAACACTATTTTAAATACAAATCATAATATTCATCAAAGGTCAGACCTTGTTCATGAAGAGCAATGGCCACTTCCTCTCCAACATATCTTAAATGCCAAGGTTCTTCAATATAGCCAGTAATGGCTCTATTTTCTTTTGTATAACGAACAATAAAACCGTATTTATAGGAGTTTTCCCTTAACCATTTTGCATCCTCTTCAGTAATATAATTATAATCACGACTCCAAACATCCACCGCTAAACCTGTTTGATGTTCACTATGTCCTG
This sequence comes from uncultured Mycoplasmatota bacterium, assembly GCA_948466395.1. Lineage (GTDB taxonomy): Bacteria > Bacillota_I > Bacilli_A > RF39 > UBA660 > MGBC108787. Next base: position 4,958 of record CAOKAG010000039.1, on the reverse strand, counting down.
GTCGAGCCGAATAACTGTCTGCTTCTTCTTTCCCATCGCGATTAACATAAGTATTATATAAAGAATTTTGATAGTCAAATGAACGATAAGCACTATAAGGCCTTAAAAATACATTTTCTATCAAAGCCTTACTCACTAAATTTTCAAAAGCATCTCTTGCCTTCTCTCTTAATTGATACTTAGCATCATAACTTAAACTAACGAGATCAGTAGGTTCATATTGACCCAAAAAACGGTATTTATTCACCAAAACCACGTAAGACTCAGGATGTTCTATTTCTGTAATAACACTATAAAAATCATAATCTAATCCAATATTGACTTTTAATACCGCCTCATTAAGAGACAAATTATTTTTTTTCTGAAACGCTTCATAACGCTCTATTTTATCCACTTCAAAATTAGGAATGGTGTAATAAGCTTCTAAATCCAGTTTAGGCAAAGTCACTAGTTTTTCTCGATTTTCAACATTTAAAAAAGTATAAATAGCGTTTATTTCATCTGAAGTATACCCTAAATTTAAAAAACAATTAATGGTTTCTATAAAATGTTCTTCTTCATAATAATTAATTTTCTTATAATCCTCTTGATAATCAGAAATAAATAACGTACTTTTCAAAGCCTCATTTAATGTTCTTGAGGTTTCCTCTTTCATAACATTCTCCTCACTATTCCGTTTAAAGATATGTTTCGTTTCTATAAAATATACACTAAGAATAATGCATAAACAAAGAAAAGCTTTTTTCACTTAAATCACCATTTATAATATAGCCTTTTTAAAAGTTTTTTATAAAAAAAATAGAATTTTCATCCTATTTTTGTAACGTAATCATATTAAAAATAAACAAAAGATAGACGCCTAATTTCATTCCTACCTTATAACGATTTTGTTCATACAAAGCAACAACTTTATCAACAGCCGTCAAACAAAAACTTTCTTTATACTTAGGAAATACTTTACATAACGGAAACATGTGAGACTCAATCATATTCTTTTGTAAAGCACTAAGTTGATAGTATTTACTAGCATTAAGAAAAGCTACACTTTGATGTTCTAACAGATTTTTAAACTCTCCATTGTCTTCTAATTGATAACTAAAATAGAAATCATGTAATAAGGCTGCTCTTGTCGCTTCTACATAATTTAAGTGGAGTTTCTTTGTAAGAGTATAGACCCCTTTTGCCACTCGAAGAGAATGACCATATCGAGAAATTCCATGATGAAGTTCATTATCTAATTCACAAAAATCTTGATTATTTATAATATCTTTAACAATTTTGTCAAACTCATTTGCATTTTTTTTTGTCAATTTTTTCACCTCTTGACGATAAAAATTATACCACAGAATAGAATAAATTTCTACTCTCTATAAGTATATAAAATTTCCAATTAATTAGAACCGCTTTCTTCATATTCTATTTCAATATTTGACTGATGAATACGATAAACACCTACTTTTTCTTCAATTTGTTTCTTTAAATGACTATAATTTTTCCGTGTTACATTTTTAGAAACTTTTATTTTAAGTAACAAATAATTTTCTTGTTCATCAATACTCCAAATATGAATGTCTAAAATGTTCAAAACAAAGGGAATACGACCAATTTCTAATTTAATTTCATCAAGATCAAGGTCAGTAGGTGTCGCGTTCATGATCACATCCACCCCTTTAATAATTTGACGAATAGAACGACCTCCAATAAATAAAGCAATAAAAAGGGAAACAATTAAATCTAAGAGAAAAACATTAGAAATTTTAATTACGAGTGCAAGAATTAAAAGAAAAACCCAACCCATTACATCACAAGCAATAGACCAATTAATCTTTTTTTCATCTTTGTTCACTTCTTTACTCATTTGTATCATCGCATAACCATTAATTATGATACCAATAAGAGCAAAGATAATCATTCCAATAACATTTAAAGAGATAGGATTAAAAAATTTTAAGACAACATAAAATAAAGTTAACACAGCACAAGTAAACAAAATACCTGAAGTAAAAATCGTACCTAAAAGGGAAAAACGTTTATAACCAAATGTATATTTTTTATCAGGTTCATTTAAAGAAATCTTATTTAAAAAAGAAGATAGACCAATTGAAAGAGCATCAAAAAAATCATGAATAGCATAAGAACTAATAGCAATACTTCCCGTTAAAAAACCTCCTACAATTTCAAATAAAGAAAAGCCAATATTAAGAAAAATAATAAATTTTAAATCTTCCTTTTCCATAAAACCCTCCTTTTAATTGAACTTAAATATTTTTTTAGATAGCTTATAGCCTTTTAAAGTTATAAAATTCCCTATTTTTCCAGGTAAATAAGTCAACCCTGCTAAATTTAAATATCTTAATTTATGATACAATTTTATATCTAGAACTTTTATAGAACACCATAATTCTTTTCTTTTCTCTAAAGCTTCCGTATTATTTATCATAATAAGATAGATAGATGAAATAACAATCATCATTGAGCACATTCTAAGTAAATATCGATAGAGTTTTTTACTCTTTTGTTTAATCTCTTCTAAGTTAAAAGAAGATAAAATAAGTTTTGTGACTTTAATCTGCTGATCCACTCTTGTAATCATCACTTTTTCATTCACCGATTGATCTTCTCTTCCAATAAAATAATGATACAAATCCAGATTCAAATAAAGAATCGTTTTTACGTAAGGTAAAGGCTGATAAGCCACTAAATTATCTACATAAAAAGTATGTTCTGGTAATTTCAATTTGCTTTTTTTCAAAACACTGGTTTTATAAATTAAAGAATGCATAATCAAATATTGACTAACTCTAAAAAAACCTATATCATTCCAAGTACTCATTTTATTTTCTTTAAATAAATTATTAAAAGACATTATTTTTTGCTGTTTTTCATATAAATGATCATAAATATAATTACAGATAATTAAATCAGGGCGCTCTTTCATCGTTTCTATCTTATTTAATAGTTTTTTTAAACAAGTTGAATCCAACCAATCATCACTATCTACAACCTTAAAATACTCCCCTTTTGCTTCTTTAAGCCCAACATTTACCCCACTTCCATGACCACCATTTTCTTTATGAATCGCTTTAACTATAGTAGGATATTTTTTTACATAACGTTCAGCAATTTTCTTTGTATTATCAGTACTTCCATCATTAACAATAATGATTTCTATACTTTCTTGACCGATTAATAATGAATCAATGCATCTTTCCATATATGATTCAGAATTAAAACAGGGAACAATAAAACTAATTTTTTTCATAAAACACCTATATTTTCATCTATAAATTATTTTATCATAAAGAAAAGCAAAAAAAAAGTTTTAGCACGGAAATGGCATGAACTCATTTTAACTAATACGATAATGACCCAAAATAGTATAACGTGCTAAAACATCTTCTTCATAACGAAATTGATATGGATTGGAATGATGAATAAGAAAAGGAATGCCTTTTTTATTTCTTTTATCAGAAATGATACCTATATGACTAGGAAAAACAACAATATCTCCCCCTTGCCAAGCGTCAATTTCCTTTAAATCAGTTGTTAGGGTAATATGATTTCGCTTAAAATAGACATTTAAGTTTACCACTCTTCGAAAATCAATAGCTTTATCGATTTTTTCTATACCATAAGCTTGAGACTCTTTTTTTATATCTTCATAAACCAATTCTTGTAAATCATAACCAGCTGCCTTTAAAGCGAACGCTACAACATCTGTACAAACCCCATATTGATCATCGGGATAACCATTTTTATAGTACTGACTTTTATATTTTGGTTTGGTTTCAACATAAGCCTTTGCACTATTTAATACATCGAGTTGATCCTGAACGCCATCTCTATCTTTATCAACTAAACTTTCATAAGTAAGAATATTAAAATCAGAATTAAAATAATAGCTATGAGGAATAATATTAAAATAATACAAAAAAAACAGAGAAATCATACTTATTAAACTAATAAATAAAAACAGACCCTTTTTCATTTTTTTCTTATACATTCTCTAAAATCAAAATAAAATTTCAGATTTAGGCTTACCTCAATTTAATTTTCAATATGTTCAGAAATCCAATCAAAATACTTTTTTCGTTTAAAAATAGATAACTTATATTTATCACCATTCTTCATTGTAATTAAAATTCCAAATGGAAAAAAAGGAGGCGTAAGACAAGTCTTTACTGCATCAATCTCTTTCATTTCAATTTCCCAACTCACACTCTCAGTACCAATCAAACCAGAAGCCATAAAAGCGATTCTTTTATCAGTAAAATAATATTTTCCTGATACCTGTCTGTTAATACTCACATTAGGCATTTTCCAACAATCTCCTGACACTTTTTCAGCAAATAATGTATCGCCTTCTTTTATTTCATAAACTTTTTTTCCCATATTCTTACCTCCTAAATTTTTTTATATAAAAAAATATAACACAAAATAGGCAATTCTTCAACCAAAAAACAATAACCATTTTTCAAATGGTAGGTTTGTCTTTCTTTTGCATTTGAACCTTCACTATTCAATTACTATCTTTGCATTGTTACACTTCTATTGTAATTGCAGAATTGTTTAATTTTACTATCATTATAAGTTCAGCATTAGTATTTTCTAGATTACATAAAATTAGTAAATATTTTAAATCAGTATAATCGCGAATATTACCTTTTAAATTTGAACACGTTTCTCTCCATTCTTTGGCAGTCATACCAAACCAGTTAAAGAGATGTATCCCTTATTTCCTATTCTTATTACTTTTATTTAGCTATCATTTACATTAATTACTGATTATTTCTTATTCATTAAAACCTTATGAAAAATAAATTAGTTTAGTTACTAAAAATATATTATACAATAATTTTAAGCATATTAAAACTCGAAACATAAAGTTCGAGTTTCCAATCAATGTGCGATTAAAATAGAAGAGTGACAAAGAAGTAAAAATCGCACAGTGTAGGTTT
>CAOKAG010000038.1 GCA_948466395.1 uncultured Mycoplasmatota bacterium | reverse complement strand
ATAAAACTCCGTATTAAAAGCAAAACTTCTTAATGAAAAATTAAATCGTGTGAATAAGTAAGGTCAGCTAAAAGATACCCCCCCCCCATTACTAATGAAGGAAGCAAAACAAAAACATGTTCATAAGCTTGGCCAAAATCTTTAGTATTAACAAGTCTGGCTAATACACGTTTTTCTCTCAAATAACTATACAATGTACCATTATAAATTTTACACGTTCTTTCATAAAGTAAACCATTTAACTCGTCATTCGTTTTTTGAATCGCAAGAGTTAACTTTTCTTCTATATCTATTCCCGTTATATTTTGCATTCTCTCATATAAATTCATTTTTTCTCCCTTTCCAAATAGTTTAAAGCCTTTTTAGCTTGACTGTATTCTTCATGATGATTAATTTTATACACTTTTCCATCTTTAACAAAATGAGAACCCGTTTGATGAAATTCAAACCGAACGCCCTTTTCATCACAAGTTTTCTTAATTTGCTTCACCCAAGAAAAATCACAAACTCGAGCATTTAAATAAGACTCGCCTCCTACAGAAATCGCTTCAATTTGTTTAGAATCCAAAAACGGTGAGAAATCAATTTCTTCCAACAAAGGAGAAGCAAAAACAACTTTTCTTTTAGCTTTAATTTTTAAAAGAATAGGCATTCTTTCTTTCATCTTTTCTGTATTTTCCATCGTTACAGCAATAATCACATTAGAATACCCTTCGTTCCAATCTTTAGGAAGACAAACTTCAAATCTTTCAATTCTTTTTGTAGGAATTAAAAAACAAACGTCTTTTCTTTTATTAATTATTTCCCACGCTTCTTGACGCCATTCATCCGCCTCTTCGATAAAAAAATCACTGGTAAAACAAGTCGCCACAGTTACCCCACTAGGAATTTTATACTCCCCACTTCGCCTTTTTTTTAAAGGTAAAGTAAAATTGGTTTTAGATTTAGTGATTTGACTGGCATCAAGACCTCTTAATCCATCTAAATAGTACACATAACAATTTAAACACCCAGGACTACATTTTTTACAACCATGCCATGGATTCCACTGATACCTCATACCCTTAACCTCCTACAATCAAAACAATTCTATACTATCAAAAAATACTTTTTCTTAATTGAATTATTCTCTATATTGACTTTACAGCTTTATTTTTTCATCTATATACTTTACTACATCTTTAATTACTAATTTTTGAATTGCTGAAATAAATCGGTTCATAATAGCAAAATTAGGTTTACCATTTAAAACAGGTAAAGAAATTTTATCTTTTTTTATTTTATCTTTACTAATGCTATTTCCCCAACTATATTTATGACCTAAACTCTTAAAAAGACAAGTTACAAGATAAAGTTGTTTTAATTTTGCTTTTTCTTCATTTTTAAGGTATAAAATAAGATTATGACTATCATTTGAATAAAAATCATTTTCTTGATAGGTAACAACAAAAGTTTTTCCACCTATAAAAATACAATTCCCTTTATCTAAATATTTTTCATTATATTTTATATAAGAACTTACTGCATTATTTAGAGAACTGGCACATAGATAGGGTGTATTACCACTATTTTCTACTACATCTCTAGACAAGAGATTACCAGCATTTTTAACATTAAAAATATCTTTAATATCAAATTCAGCAAATTCTATATTAGCATAATCACGAATTAATTTCTGTTCTTCAATTGTCAATTGATCATCCTTTAACCCTGTAGTTATTAAATAGGCATCCAGTTCAGCAACACTTTGTGCTTCCAGTTCAGCAATAAATCTTTCCATATAATCATAATCTATCTTTCCTTTTTTGATTGGAAGATAGATTTTGTCATTTTTTAAAGTTTCTATTCTAGGATAATTGTTATATCCGCCATAGTTTAAATTATTAATCATCGTTCCTATAAAAATCTTTTGATTTTTATTTAAATGAGGCATGGGCATAACTAATATATTATTAGCAAGTACAAACTTTCCACTATGATATGTAACGGTTCCACTATATTGTCCACGGGTAGATATAGTCAAACAATCTGAAAATACTTCATTACCATTAGGAATATCTTCCGTGTAATAATTTATACCATTATTAATCGTAATACCACTAATGACCGGGAGTCTATTTTGTTTATTCACATCAAATCTAGTTTTCCATTGTTTATTTTTTCCATAAGTCCATGTTTTATCTACTTTAAACAATTCTCCTAGCCGATATTCGCCCCACTCAACCGACTCTATTTTTTTATTGAGCGGGGCTTCTCTTTTCCCAAGTCATCATTCTCCTTGTTACGTTTTAATAAACTTGTAACTTCCCATGCTAAATAATTGCTGACCGTCTTTTTAAAGTCTTCTAGTGTTGGCTTAGTATCAATCGGTGCGGATTGATTCCAATCGGCGCCATTTTTTGGATCTATGGTTCCTTCATAATATTCTTTTTCTGTAAATAGGTTTAATTTTGATTTTCCAAATCTAACGAGATCGACTAACTCTTGGTATCTTTCTTTGGCATGATTGGTATCTTTTAAGTTATTGCTGGCTTTCTTTCTATTAGATCGAGTATAGCCATCATCTGAAAAATCTATAAATTTGACTAAATTGTCTTTGTGATGGGCCTCACCAATTCTAAACACATAGATATTAGTCTGTACACTAGATTTTCCAATAAATAAATCTATTGGCATTTTGATACTGGCTAAAAGAGTATTATGCTTTAGTATCTCCTTATTATATTCTGTAGCCTTCCCAGCTCCTGCTGAATTTTGTATAATAATTGCTCCATATCCTTTATCCATCATTGATAAAGCTCGCTCGACAAATATCATACCATTCCCACTGGCTGAATATGGAGGATTTAAAACAAATGCATCCGCGGGAAACTTTTTTTTATCCTTCCCAAATCCATAATTACCTTTAAAATCTTGTAATGAATCCATATTTAAAATATTAGAACTACCATCACCCATCATAATCATATTAAGTATAGCTAACATATAAATATTTGATAAAATTTCAAGTCCTAATAGTTGATTAGCTTTTATTTTTAATGTCTTTTTAGCCAATTCATCAGGAGACTTTATATTATTTTTTGCATCATTTAACATCTCATTCATGGCTGCTACAAGTAAACCAGCAGACCCTGTTGCAAAATCCCACACATAAGAATCCATATTAACACGGGCTAATTTTACTAATAAATTTCCAACATACGATGGTGTTAAAACAACATCATTTAACTTATCTTGAGTAAATCCTAGCCAACTATACATTTCATTAAATAATTTCCCTGTAAAATCTGTTGTTAATCCTATTTTATAATAAATACCTAAATCGTCAACTATTTTTATAAACACTCTTTTTAATTGAGTTTCGCCGTTTTCTACTTTATTTATATTGTCGGTAGTTAATGTATTTTGTAATGTTCTTATAATTAACTCTTTTTTTTCTTTAGGTAAATTTTTATCGTCAAGAAAAGCTTGTATTTTTCGAAGTAAAATATCTCCATCTCTATTTCCCAATTCATTAGCTGATTTTAAATCTCCTTTTTCAAGTGGAGAGACTTTACCTGGAATACCAATTGTAGCAATTATTGACGCAGCCACAAGATAAACCCTATCATTTTCTCCAAGACCTTTTTCATTTTGATAAATATCATTATTTAATTTAGTAAGACTTGCTTCAATTTCTTTTTCTCTTTTTTCTTTTAATTCATCAAGTTCACTTGGAGATAAATGTAAACGTTTAACTTTTTCTATAAACTTATTAAAATTTTCTTTTTTTAAAAAAGAAAAATCTGTATATTCATCTATTTTTTGTCCTATACCAAAATTATCCTTTGAAACATAGTAAACACCTATACTATGTATTAATTTACCATTTTTATCTTTATATCCTGTCATTCCAATAGAAATAATATCAGTATAACTGGTATAATGAAGTAATGCATTAGCATAATGAACAGCACCATTTACAGCATACGAATTTATATTTTTAAATAGGGGTTCATTTTTAGCGGTTCTATTTTCGACCTGTCCATTAGAATCGAGTTTTACCAACTTATCCTTATAACCCTTATATTCAATTAATATGGGATACCAATTTAAATTTTCATCTTTTAGAAGAAGTTTAGTATCAGGTCTATTCCCACCATGACCTCCACTTTTAGAATAATACTCATTTAAAGCTGTATCAATTTCTATATTTAAAGTTTCTTGTTCTAGTTTATAATCCAGTCCATACTCTTTAAGCCACATATTACCTCTCTGGGCTATATTGGGTTCAACGGATTGTAATTTATGATTTGACATCTCTATTTCTCCTCTCAAATTTTTTCTTTCATTATTGTTTTTTATATGATAGTTACTCCATCTTATAATAAAATGATTTAATCTCTTACTTTTTTACCTTTTACCATACCCTCCACAAGTGTATTTACCTTTTCGTATATATTAAATATTTCTGCATACTCTAATAATTTTTCTAGATTTTTATCTTTACTATGGAAGTAATAATCTAATACTTGATTTTGAAGTTCTAAATCAAATTTACTTTCAGTTCTTAACAAGTCACAAATACACCTTTCTACATCATATATCCTTATAGGATAACCATTTGGACTTTCTACTTCGATGATTCCAATCTTATAATAATTTTCAGAAACTCTATGAACCTTGTAGGTTCCTCTCACTTTTTTATCTCTAGGAACAGTTATATCTAGTTGTATTGGAGTTCTATTCGTTAAATTAAGAATATAAAGCGCTGTTTGATACGAAAATATGGCTAATGGATACTTCTTTTGTAAAATAAAATAGTCATCTTTTAACCTCTTATTATCCATATACAACCCATAACTGACTCTTTCAATTAATCCTTCATATAAAAATTTTTGAATTAATGGTTTGCTAATACCCAATGTTAAAAATTCCGCTGTAGTAATATATCCATGGTTATTATTTAGAAATTCAATGACCTTTTCTTTATGTCTCATATTTTCACTACTTTACTCTCGTACCTACATTATAGCATTTTGTGGAACAAGAGTAAATAACAATGGATTAATTTATTAAAATTTTTTTAAAGAAATCTTTACAGACTAAATAAAAGAATTATTTTACACAAGTTATTTTTTATTTTTTCTAATCTTTCTCAACGTTATCTTAGCACTCTCTATTGACAAGTGCTTATAACGAGTGTTAGTATAAAATTAGAAAAGAGAGGATTATATGAAAAAACAATTTAAAGCTGAATCAAAAAAATTATTAGATATGATGATTAATTCTATCTATACAAATAAAGAGATATTCTTAAGAGAACTCATCTCCAATGCTAGTGATGCTCTTGACAAATTAAGATACAAATCACTAACAGAAAACAACTTAAAAGTTGACAAAGAAAAATTAGCCATTCACATTGATTTAGACAAAAAAGAAAGAACCATTACAATTAAAGACAATGGAATTGGAATGACACAAGAAGAACTAGAAAATAATTTAGGAACCATTGCAAAAAGTGGCTCAGAGCTCTTTAAAGAAAAGGCTGATGACAAAAAAAATCTAGACATCATTGGACAATTTGGAGTAGGTTTCTATTCAAGCTTTATGATTAGTAAAAAAGTAAGTGTCACAAGTAAAAGTGCTGAAAGTGATGAAGCTTACACTTGGGAATCCACTGGAGCCGATGGTTTCTCTATTAAAAAAAGCGAAAAACAAGAAAACGGCACCGACATTATTCTATACTTAAAAGACAACACAGAGGATGAAAATTACGATGAATTTTTAGAAAACTACAAAATTGAAAGTTTAATAAAAAAATATTCCGATTACATCCCCTATCCCATCATCATGAAAGAAGAAAAAACCAAAAAAGATGAAAATGAAAAAGAAATAACGGAAATCGAAGAAAAAACCATTAACAGTCGTATTCCTTTATGGAAAAAGAATAAAAGTGATGTAAAAGACGAAGAATACAATGACTTTTATACAGACAAATTCTATGATTATGAAAAACCAGCAAGAATATTCAGAAACGTTGTCGAAGGAAAATGCAATTTTACCAGCCTATTATTTATTCCAAGTCATGCCCCCTACGACTTTTATACCAAAGAATATGAAAAAGGCCTACAACTCTATTCCAAAGGCGTTCTCATTATGGACAAATGTAGTGATTTACTTCCAGACTACTTTAGCTTTGTAAAGGGACTTGTAGATAGTGAAGACATCGCTCTAAATATTTCTCGAGAAACCTTACAAGAAAATCATCAAATTAAAACCATTGCTACAGGAATTGAAAACAAAATCAAAAAAGAATTAGAAAACATGCTTTCTGAAAACCGCGAAGACTACGAAACATTCTTTAAAAACTTTGGTACCCAATTAAAATATGGAATTTATAGTAGTTACGGAATGAAAAAAGATGACCTAGCGCCTTTACTTCTATATACCACTTCAATCGATAAAAAATACAAAACATTAAAAGAATACATTGAAAAAATGAGTGAAAATCAAGACAAAATTTACTACGCATGTGGTGAAACCGTTGATAAAATCGACTTACTTCCTCAAGTAGAACTAGTAAAAGACAAAGGCTATGAAATTCTTTATTTAACGGATTATATGGATGAATTTGTCTTTAAAGTTATGCATGAATTTGAAGGAAAACAATTCATGAACGTCAGTGATGAAAAATTAAACTTAGACACCGAAGAAGAAAAAGAAAACTTAAAAAAAGTAAATGAAGAAAACAAAGACTTATTTGCTAAAATGAAAGAAACACTAACAGACAAAGTCCAAGAGATTCAATTTACTCATCGTTTAAAAAATCATCCAGTTTGTTTAACTAGCAAAGGCGAAGTCTCTGTAGAAATGGAAAAAGTAATGAACGCGATGCCAAATAACGAAAACGTTAAAGCCGAATGCATTATGGAAATCAATGAAAATCATGAAATAAGTAAAAAATTAATTGAGTTATATCAACAAAAAGACTTTGAATCCATTCAAAAATACACTGAAATATTATATGCTCAAGCTAGACTAATTGAAGGATTAAGCATCGAAAATCCAACCGAAATCACTAATTTAATCTGTGATATTTTATCAAAATAAGAAGAAATTTTCTTCTTATTTTTTTACAGATAAAAAACAGTAAAATTTAATTTTCTACTGTTTCATCTTTATAAATAGAAGTAAAGAGTTCATTTTCTTCTTCATTATCCTCAAATTTAGATAAATCAAGTTTAGGTAAATCTTCCAAAGTGGCAAGTCCAAAATAATCTAAGAAATCACTCGTTGTCCCATACAAGTTAGGTCTTCCAGGCATAGTACTTTTTCCTACTTCTTTTAATAATCCCTTTGCTAATAATCTTCTAATAATATAAATAGAAGAAATACCTCTCATTTCATCAATTTCAACCCGTGTTAAAGGTTGATTATAGGCAACAATCGCTAGAACTTCTAAACTTGAAGGACTAAGTAAATGACTTTCAGGATTTTCAACTAAACGTTTGTAATATTCTTTATGTTCCTGTTTAGTTGTCAGTTTAAAAGAATCTCCCAAATAACTAATTCGAATGCCTCTTTCATTTACTTCATAACTTTTTTTCAAATCCTTTAATAACATCTTTGCTTCTTCATGGCTAATATCCATAATTTCACAAATCTTTTTTAAAGTAATCCCTTCATCTCCTACCACAAACAAAATGCCCTCTAAAACACCTAACGCATTCATCTAATCACCTACTCTCCACATAGATATGTTCAAAATTTCTTTCTTGGATCAAAGTAACTTCATCATTTTTATTCATCTCTAAAATGGCTAAAAAAGTAACAATCAAATATTCTTTCGTTTGCTCTTCAAACAAATCAAAAAAATCAACTCGTCTTTCTTGAACAAGTCTTTCTTTAATTGATACAATTCGCTCTTCTACACTTAATTCCTTTTTAGTAATTTTAGTATGAATCGGTTTCTTTAAATTAATTCTTTCCTTGTAATCCAAAAAAGCTTTAACTAAATCATCCAGTGTAATACTTCCATCATTACTAAAATCATTCTCTTGATACTCTTTTAAAGAAGAAGGACTCTTTGTATAAAACTCACTTCTTTTTTCTTCTAACTCTTTAAACATTTCCGTAATCGATTTATATTTCTCATACTCAATTATCTTATTCTTTAAATCTTCTTCACTGGCAATTTCAAATTCATTTTCTTCTTCTTTTTTTTCATCCGTTTGTCCAATAAGCATTTTACTTTTTAAATGAACCAAACTTGAAGCCATTACTAAAAATTCACTGGCTATATCAATATTTAAATCTTGCATTTTATTAATATAATTTAAATACTCTTCAATAATCACACTTGTATTGATTTCATAAATATCCATTTCAGTTGATTTTACCAAATGGAGTAATAAATCCAGTGGCCCATGAAAGTTATTAATATCAATTAAGTAATCCACTTTAAAACACTCCCTTACCTACAACTAAAACCTTGCGCTTTCATTTCAAAATCAACGACTTTTGCTAAAGTATTAAACGGATAATAATAGGGATTCAAATTTTCTCCTGTCTTCATAACATTTAAATCCAATTGAACATTAAAAACAAATTCTGTACCCATATCAGCAAAATTAGAAGTCACACCTGTTAATAAATTTAAAGACAAAACAGAATCTTTATAAAACGCTTTTCGATTTTCATAATCTAAAGCTCCACTATCGTAACTTATAGTATCCGTAATAGCCATCAACTGCTCATCTTTAAAACGGTAGGTCAACGTTTCAAAATCGCTAACACAAACAAGCTCACCTTCTCCTATTTCATTTACAGATAATTGAATATTAGGATAATCACTCTCTTCTTTTTCAACAAAAACCATTTTTTTAATTCTAGAGACATTTTCACTCTTCACCGTATAACTATAACTTTTACTTTCATCCTTTAATAAATCATCTTCTTTTAACTTAATTCTTTCTAATAAAGTTTTATTATCAGAATAAAGTTCAAGAAAATAAGCATGACGACTAAAAGAATAACGATTCTTTCCCGTATTTGTCATCACAAACTGTATCGTATTGCCAACCATTTGAAATTGATTAATCTTTAAAACCTCATCCAAATTAATGGTTAAATTTGGACTCATATCATAATAAATCATTTCTTTAAAGGATTCGTCTTCATTATTAGAAATTGGATTTTTATTTTCTTCTTGATAATGATCTACCGTATTTTTATCAAATAAATTTTTAAGATTAGGTAAGAAAAAAACAAACGCAATAAGTATTATAAAAAGAAAAAGGACAAATAATGGACTTTGACTTGATGACTCGATTTCCCCAATTTTAGTAATAGCTAAAGGTTCACGATTAATACTGACATTTTTGTAATTAAACTTTTTCTTCTTTGACTTTGACATAGTTTATCCCTTCATTCTTGTTTCATTATAGCAAAAAAAAAGAGTAAAAAAAAGAACTAAATTTTTTCCATTTAATTTTTTGATGATAAAAAAGAAAAAAAGCCTTTCTACTTTTTATTTTCTATAAAATAAGCATAATACTCTTCATAAGTAAGAGAATGTTCATGAATATATTGAGCCACCTCTACACCCACATATCGATAATGCCAAGGCTCATAAACATACCCTGTAAGGTATTCTTTACCCTCAGGATACCTTAAAATAAAACCATACAGATAAGCATTTTTTTGAAGCCACTCAAATTCCTTTGTATTTTCAAAATGGGCACTACGACTACTGGTATTAATATCACTCGCTAAACCGGTCTGATGCTCCGAAAAACCAGCCCTAGCTGAATACGTATCCGCCATTTTTTCTCCATCTCTTTTTTTATAATTAGTATAAAGCGTATTTTGAGTTGCATAACTTCGATATGCGGAAACATTATAAAGTTTTATTCCCTCTTTTGCCGCCGCATCCACCATCTTCTTATAATTTTGATAAGCGGTCTCTTCCATGTAAGCATTCACCATCGAATAACGGCTTTCCATTTTTACAAGCTTAGGAGCATAATCGGAATCCAACTGATGATACTTATTAACTAAAATAAGAAAATCATCTTCAAGTTTACTAGCAACAACATGAGTATAAAAATCATAATCAATATTAGCATTAACAGAACGAATCACTTCATCAACCGTTTGATCGGGATTGGAATTAAGATAAGCTACATAACGTTCTAAATGTTCATCGATATAATACGTCGCTTTTTTTAAATCTTCATGTTCCTCCACTGTTTTATTATTCTGTTTCTCCTCCTCTTCCTTTTTAGGTTCCTCATGATTGATTGAAGAATTTATCTTAAAATTGTCCCTCTTAGAAATGAAAAAAACACCACTTCCTATTGCCAATAAAAAAAGAAAACCTAAAAAGAAAACCTTTTTCTTTAACTTATATTTTTTCATAAAACCTCATCTCTATTTTTTGATACATTGCATTTTTTCAACATATCTCCCCTCTTCTTTACATCATCATAACATCAAAGAATAAAATTGAACACGCTTTTTAATTCACTTTTACTCTCACTAGACGAAAAAATGACTAAATCGAGTAGAGAAAACTTTTCAATAATTATTGAATGCTTTTCCCTCTCACACC
>CAOKAG010000037.1 GCA_948466395.1 uncultured Mycoplasmatota bacterium | reverse complement strand
ATTATGGCTAATACCACAATAACCGCCATTAACTCAACAATAGTAAATCCTTTTTCTTTCATCTTATTCATAGATCATCACCTCTATTATAATAATAATTATACCCCCCCCCCAGAAAAAAGTCAACGAACGAAATATTAAAATAGGATTTTGCAAAAAAAAAATGCTAAAAAGCATTTCAAAATCCATTATGATTTCTTAAAAATGGCGGAATATCGTATTCTGAGTCATAATCCTCATCACTTCTTCTTTTTGGAGATTTAGTTTCTCCTCCACTCTTAGGAAAATCATTTATCGTATTATTTTTACCATCAAATCCTGTAGCAATAACCGTAACAATAATATCATCAACTAAATCTGCATTAGGTATGGCTCCAAAGATAATATTAATATCACTATTTGCAGCGGTACGCACTGTCTCCACCGCTTCTTCAATTTCAGTAAGCGTTAAAGAATCGCCTCCTGTGACATTTATAATCGCATCCGTCGCTCCTTCAATCGTTGTTTCTAAAAGAGCACTAGAAACCGCTTGTTCAGCTGCTTCCACAGCACGATTTTCTCCATCAGCAATACCTATACCAATCAGTGCGGTTCCAGATTTCTCCATAACCGTTTTAACATCCGCAAAATCTAGGTTAATAAATCCTGTAACCGCAATCAAATCTGAAATCGACTGCACGCCTCTTCTTAAAACATTATCAACTTCTTTAAACGCAACTTTAAAACTTGTCGTCTTATCAACTATATCTTTTAATCGATCATTTGGAATAATAATTAAAGTATCAACGTGTTTTTTTAACTCTTCTAAACCTACCAAAGCGTGTTCCATTCTTCTTTTACCTTCAAAACGGAAAGGTTTAGTAACAATTCCAACAGTTAAGGCTCCTTGTTCTTGAGCAATCTCAGCAATAATAGGGGCAGCTCCTGTCCCTGTTCCTCCACCTAAACCACAGGCAATAAAAACCATATCTGCCCCTTTTACGCTTTCTTCAATTTCAGCTTTGCTTTCCAAAGCCGCTTCTCTACCAATTTCAGGATTTGAACCAGCGCCTCTTCCACCCGTTATGGTTTCTCCAATTTGAATCTTATGCTCTGCATTTGATGCATCTAATACTTGTAAATCCGTATTAACAACATAAAATTCTACACCTTGAACGCCTTCTTCAATCATTCTATTAACGGCATTACAGCCACCACCACCAACACCAAATACTTTAATTTTGGCAATTGGATTTAAATCTAGTCCGTTCATAAAACACTCTCCTTAATTATCGAAAAAATATCCAAACAACTTTCCTAAAATCGAATGATCAGATATATTCATTTTCTTATGTTTTCCACTTAATTCTTCTTGCTCTTCTATTGAAAAAATAGAAAACTTTTTATCGCGCAATTTTAATTTACTACTATAATATTTAATAATTCCTAGGCATGCTGAATACTTATTATTCCTAACACCAATTTCATGCAACGTAGCTATTTTAACATTTGACCTAAAAACATTATCTAAAACTAATTCAAAATCGGGCATTTCGCTTACTCCACCCGTTACTATTATATAATGAATTTCTTTTTTTGTTAAGTAATTAATTTGCTTTTTTGCAAGATTTAAAATTTCTTCTAATCGACTCATAATAATTTCACTTAATTCATACTGATTAATTGCAATTCGCTCACCTAACTTATTCGTAACCCACTGTGATACAGAAGCACTAGCCATTCGCTTATGAGCCAGTCCCAAATTTTCTTTTAAACTTCTTGCATCATGTCTCGTTACCTTATATATAAATGATATATCATTATCAATATTTTGTCCACCTATTTCCAGAACAAAAGTATTCGTTAAAACGCCCTTATTAAAAATAGAGACAGTTGTGGTCTCTTCACCTATATTAAGAATAGCTCCCGTATCCTCTTCTATTTTAGAACTTTTTACAGCGTAATAATCGCCCATGGAAGTCATAGAAATATCGATGACCGCGACCCCTAAACAATCAAAACAATTGATAATGGCATCCACATTTTTCTTAGGAATCATACTTACAACCGTCTTAACCATCAATTTATTAGCCGTCATATTTAAAGGATTTCGCACTTGTTCATCATTATTAATTCGAAAACTCGTAGGAACAATACTTACAATTTCTAAACCACTAGGCACTTGATTATAAATAGAGGCTTGCATGGCTCTTACAATATCAATACCTCGAATCACATGATCTTCATTTGTAATCGTCGTAGCGCCTTCACTTAACATAAACTCGGCTTCAAAACTCGGAACCGTGATCGCAACTCTTGTAATCTTCAATCCTAAAACATCTTCACATTTTTTTAAACTCTCTTTTAAAACAAGAATTAACTCTTCTTTATTAACAACGAGGCCTTTTTTTATTCCTTTAGAATGAGTCTCAGAAACCGCCAAAATATTTGTTCGATTAGGCACCATTTCAGCAACAATAAGTTTAATCGAATCAGAACCAATATCCATCCCAGCAATTATTTCTCTCATAAGCCTCTCCTATTTTTCTAACTAATATTATATAAAAATTAAAATTAAAACACAAGTCATATTTTAAAATAGAACTTCCAAAAAAACCCTTTTCAAAGAGACACCTTAATGATTCAAAAAGAAAAAAATAGAAACAAAAAAACATTCAAAAGATGTTTAAAAAAATTTAATAATATCTTGAATGGTAATATAGACCATTAACAAAAGTAATAAAACAAATCCCACATTATGAAAAGTATTTTCAATTTTACTATTAACTGGGCTTCTTTTAATCTTTTCAATAATTAAAAATAAAACTCGTCCTCCATCAAAAGCTGGAAAAGGCAAAATATTAATAAAGCCAACATTAATACTTAAAAAAGCCATAATATAAATCACTTGTGAAAGGCCCACACTTACAGATTGTCCAACAACTTCATAAATCCCTACTGGTCCTGATAAAGAATTTAAACTAATCTTTCCTGTAAACAAACTGGTAATGGTTAAAATCATCGAATCAACAATACTTTGAAATTTACAAAAAGCAAACTTTAAGCTTGAAAAGAATCCTTTTTCGACCTCTCCTCCCACTTTAAAGCCAAAAACAGGGTTTTCTACTCCTTTTTCATTTTTTTGTTTATCAGGTAAAACGTCATAAGTATAAGTTTTCCCATCGCTTTTCTTCACTTCAAACTGATACGTTTCATTTTTATTCTTACGATACAAAGCAATCTGCAATTTGTCCCATGAAAGCGTTTTAACTCCATTTACTCTAGTAATCGTATCCCCCACCTCAATCGATGAAGACGTTTCATTTGAAACCGCTTTAGAAATGGCGGAATCAGGAACAATTTCACTGATAATAGGTTTAGTAGGTGTTGGCCCCCAAATCAAAGCAATAACAAAAAGTGTAACAATGGCTAAAATAAAATTATTAACCACTCCAGCGATCAAAATAATTAAACGCTGATACCACTTCTTATGACACATTAAATCTTCTTTTTTTATCTTATCATCGTCATCATACACTTCACCAGCCATCGAAACGAACCCACCTATAGGAAAGGCTCTAATATTATAATCAATCCCATCCCGTCCTTTGTGAGTATGAACAACAGGTCCCATACCCAGAGAAAATTCATAAATATGAACACCAAATTTTTTCGCCCAAATAAAATGACCAAACTCATGAACTAAAATAATAATACCTAAAATAACAATTAATAATAAAATGTTTAATAACCACATTATGTTTTCCTCCTTTAAATAAATTCTAAAAAAACTAAATAAGTCAGCGTGACCAACATTAAACTATCCATTCGATCAAGAACGCCTCCATGCCCAGGAATCAAATTTCCAAAATCTTTAATTCCATTTTCTCTTTTAATCTTACTAAATATCAAATCACTGAATTGACTCACAACAGACAAGCACAACGTCATTCCTAAAACAGGGACCAAAGCAGCCTCGTGTATAAAATAAAAGTAAACGAGGGTGGCTAATAGGGTAGCCACAACACTCCCTCCAACACTTCCTTCAATGGTTTTTCCAGGACTAATTCTAGGAATTAATTTGTGTTTCCCCATAAAATTCCCAAAAAGCATAGCAAAAATATCGGTAAAAATAGGAATACATCCTAAATAGATTAAATACCATAAACCTCGATTTCGAACAAACGTCAAAGTTCGAAAAACAATTCCAAAAATCAAAACCATGGTACTTAAATAAATAGCATCATGAGCCTCATAATCTTTTTTATAAAATAAACTTGGAAGAAGCAAACTTAAAGTTAAGATAACAAATTCTTTTAAATTCCATAACAAAACTTCATTATCTAAAAATAAAATCAAGAAAAAATTCAACAGACTTATAAATTCCATCCCTATTGGAATTCTTTTGTGGTGTTCTTTCAATAAAAAAATTTCTTTTAAACAAAAACTACCTAATAAAAAACAAAAAATTTTAAAAGCTAGACTACCTATCAAACATAAAGGAACGGTAATAATAGTGATAACAACGCCACTAACTATTCTCTTTTTCATTACTACCTTCTTTCATTATAAAAATATGCTTCTTATAAAATTATATAATAGTAAAATACAAAAGTCTATAAAAAGAAAAAGCTAACCTTAAGTTAACTTTTAAAATTCAACGCTAATTAGTTAATAGCATCTTTAAGTTTGCTTCCAGCTTTAAATGAAGCAACTGTTTTAGCTGGAATTTTTATTGCTTCTTTTGTTAATGGATTGATCCCATCACGAGCAGCTCTTGTTTTAGCACTAAAAGTACCAAATCCAACAAAAGTTACTTTTCCTTCATTTTTAAGTCCTTCTGTAATGGCGTCAAACGCTGCATCTAATGCACGAGCTGCTGCTGCTTTTGATATTTCAGCTTGTTCAGCGATTCTTTCTATTACATCTTGTTTTGACATAAATTTTTACCTCCCAATAATTTCTATTTTCATAAGGACTGAAACCTTACATACTAAAAATAGCAAATATTATAGATAAAAGCAAGAAAAAACAAGTGATTTTATACTTATATGACAATCGTAATTAAATTGCTTGACCCTTTATTGACAATCTTAGTCACGGTTTGACTCAGTTTATAACGCATAGCATCAGGCATGACAGATAACTTAGCTTGAATGCCCTCTTTAACAATAACATCTAAACTTCTTCCAAAAATTTCACTTTTCCATATACTACTCGGATCCACTTCATAATCTTTCATCAAATAATTAATCAATTCTTTACTCTGTAATTCACTACCTATGATAGGTTCAAAAGTCGATTCCACATTTACACGCATCAAATGAATACTAGAAGCCACCGCTTTTAACTTAACCCCATAACGACTCCCTTGTTTAATAATTTCTGGTGTAGAAAGCGTCATATCTTTTAAAGTAGGATAAACAATTCCATACCCTGTACTTTTAGCCATTTTTAAAGCTTCCTTCATGGTATCCAACTCTTCTTTACCATCTTTATAAGTCGTAAAAATTTTAATCAATCCAGCCTTAGTAGTAACCATATCTCCCATTAAATCTTTTAAAACTTTATTATAAAGTTCTTCACTACTCTCTAAATTAATGGTAACTTCTCCCACTCCTGAATCAAGTTCACTTATATAACTTTTACTAATCACTTCCGATCCACTAAACGAATTTAATATAGTATCAATATCTCTTATTTTACGAACAGAAGTAATACTTTCTCTTATTTTATCAATGTATTCCTTTTTAATAGGATTGTTATGATCTAAAACATGCACCCATTTTGGAATATTAACTTTAATATTTAATATTTGAAATTCATACAACGCTTCTTTTAAAACATTTAAAATTTCGCCTTCAGTCATTTCTAAAACATTTAAAGGAAGAACTGGAACCTCATAACTTTCTCTTAATTCATTAGCTAAACTAAGCGTCGTCTGACTCTCTTTATTTTTAGAATTTAAAACCACAATAAATGGTTTACCTAATTCTTTTAATTCATTAATCACTTTTTCTTCGGCTTCAATATAATTTTCTCTAGGAATCTCTCCTATCGTTCCATCACTTGTCATTACTATGCCAATCGTTGCATGATCACGAATCACTTTCTCTGTCCCAATTTCCGCCGCTTCTGTAAAAGTAACACTATCTTCAAACCAAGGCGTTTTAACCATACGTGGGTTACCATCTTCATCAACATGTCCATTTGATCCTTTAATAACAAAACCAACGCAATCCACCAATTTAATGCTTGTTTCAAATTCATTAACCTTTATTTTTGCCCCACTACTCGGCACAAACTTAGGTTCAGTAGTCATAATTGTTTTTCCTTCAGCACTTTGAGGAATCTCATCCAAACATTTTCTTTTTTCGTAGTCATCTTCAATATTTGGAACCACTAAGTTTTCTATAAATCTTTTTATAAAAGTCGATTTTCCACAACGAACCGCTCCAACAACACCTAAATAAATTTCGCCTTGACCGCGTGTAGCAATCGATTTAATTATTTCACTTTTTTCCATTTTACTAATCCTTTCATCTTTTCTATTTAAGACTATGAAAAAAGAAAGTTAATTAGAACTTGTTAAAACAAAAATCCCTTTTCTAATAAAAAGAAAAAGAAAGCATTTTAGACTAACTTTATAAGGATAGACAAAATACTTTATTACTCATAAAACAAATCATCTGGCTTAAGATTAAAAATAGCGGCAATTTTTACAGCCATTTCATAATACAATCTTCTTTTTTTATGTTCAATTTGCCAATAAAAACCTTGACTTATTCCAAGTAACATCGCCATATCTTGATGACTGTATTTATACTTTTCACGTATATTAGTTAATTTCTTGTAACCGTCAACCATTTAAAAAACCTCAACTTTCTAGCCTCTCATTCTCAATTATACCACCATTTATTACAATACCCCACACATTTCCGTATTTTAATTCTTTTTAAGAGAAAATTATATGTAGGTGGTATTATGTTTGGAAGATTAAAAGAACTTAGAGAATTTGAAGGTGTCACCCAAGAAGAAATAGCAACGTATTTAAAAATTTCTCGCTCGACTTATGCAGGTTACGAAAGTGGCAAAGATATGATTCCTTTAGAAAAATTAAATAAACTAGCCAATTATTTCCATACTTCCCTAGATTACATCATAGGTGAAAGTCCTTCTAGAGATAAAATACTAGAAGTTCAGTCAATAAACAAGAGAAATGTTTCAAAAACTTTAAAAAAAATTAGAAAAGAAAAACATTTAACTCAACAAGAGTTAGCAAAATCATTAAAAACGAGTCAATCTAATATTCATAAATATGAAAAAGAAAAGGCATTAATCACGACTTATTATGCTTTAGAATTTTCCAAACAATACCATTATTCTTTAGATAAACTTGTGGGAAGAAAGAAAAACAACTAAACACACTTAGCTGTTTTTTTAAAACATTTTATCAATATTTTTAGGAACATGATCCTCAACAATCGTTTTCACAATCTTATCCTCTTGTTCTCTAGACACTTTTTTTCCAGTCATATGACTAAGAGTTGAAATCACTTCTCTTAATGTTGATTCATCTTTCATGTGACCATCTTGTAATTTTTTAGCAAGATCAATGATCGTATCTTTACTCACTTTTGTCTTTTTTTCCACTTTTTTAAAAAAATCATCTTTTAATTCCATTTTCTAAAATCACCTATTGTAGTATATGTCCAAAAGAAAATTAGTTGTCTTTATACTCTTCATAAAAAAGATCATCGGGTTTTAAATTAAAAATAAAAGCTATCTTTTTAGCCATTTCATAATGTAATCTTCTTCTTTTTTGCTCTATTTGACAATAATACGATTTACTTATTTCTAATTTATTTGCCATATCACTTATAGTATAATTTCTCTGCTCTCTTAAATTTCTTAAACCTTCAAAACTCCTATTTTTCATACAACCCTCCATTTTTACAATCATACCCCAATTTAATGGTAATGTCAATTTTCTACAGTTATAGTATGGTGGACTTATATTTCTTTAAAACCTATATTAGAAGATAAAGGAGTGCAAGTATGGATAAAATACAAGAAATTGTTGGTAGAAATTTGAAATATTATCGTTATCAATGTGGCTTATCCCAAGAGAAGTTTTATGAAAAATTTGGTTTAAACTATAAATATTTAGCCAGTGTTGAACGTGGCGAAGTCAATGTATCGATTGAATTTCTTGACAATTTAGCAAAATTACTAAAAATAGACATACGAGATTTTTTTAATCCAGATACTGAAAGAAAAATAACTAAGAAAAGAATAGATGAAAAATTAAAAGAAGACTAATCAATCCTCTTCTTTTTTATTTTTAAATTTTAAAATAATCGGCGTTCCCGTTAAATCAAAATTCTCTCTAATTTTATTTTCTAAATACCGTTCATAACTAAAATGAACCAACCCTTTATCATTCACTCGGAACGTAAATTTTGGTGGCTTCACATCCGATTGACTGGTAAAATATATTTTTAATTTTTTGCCTTTGTAAGAAGGCGCATCATGCATTAAAACGGCTTCTTCAATCACTCGATTTAAATCACTCGTCTTAATTTCTTTTTTATTATTTTGAAACGCTTCAATTACTGTTGGCATCAAAGTAGCCACTCTTTTTTTGGTTTTAGCAGAAACAAAAACCACTAAAGCGTATTTCGCAAACATAAAATGAGATTCTAAATTCTTTTTCCACCATTTTATTTCAGAATTTGGATCGTCAATGGTATCCCATTTATTCACCGCTAAGACAATTCCTTTTCCAGCATCAATCGCATAAGACAAAATATGTTTATCTTGCTCAAGAATGCCTTCAGAAGCATCCAAAACTAAAACACAAACATCACTTTTTTCGATTGCTTTTAAACTTCTTAGCAAACTGTATTTTTCAACTTCTTCAAAAATACGACCTTTCTTTCGCATACCAGCAGTATCAATCATCACATACTCGTCATGATTATAAAAAAACGTTGTATCCGTTGCATCTCGAGTCGTTCCAGCAACATCACTAACAATCACACGTTCCTCATTTAAAACCGCATTAATTAAACTACTTTTACCTACATTAGGTCTTCCAATAAAACAAAATTTCAAACGAGAATCCTCATTAGGTTCATTTTCTTCCATATTTTCAGTAATCGCGTCTAACAACACTTTAAAACCTAAATTATGAGAAGCACTAACAGAAAAAAGTCTAGAAAAACCAAGTTCATAATATTGATATGCACTTTCTTGACGTTTTTCATTATCCACTTTATTCACAACCACAAACACTTCTTTATTCGCTTTCAAAAGTCGATCACGAATTTTAAAATCACTGGCTGTTAAATCGGTTTTCCCATCCACAACAAACAAAACCAAATCGGATTCCTCAATTGCTAACGTCGTTTGAATTAAAATATCCTTATCGAAATCTTCGCTTCCATCCAGCCCACCAGTATCAATTAATAAAAAAGATTTTTCATTATAATGAACGTCTCCATAAAGACGGTCTCTTGTAATACCAGGAGTATCTAAAACGATTGCTTTGTCTTCTTTAATCAAACGATTAAAAAGAGTAGACTTTCCTACATTAGGTTTTCCCACTAAACAAACGGTTTTTTTCATAAAGAATGCCCCCTTTTTTTAGTTCATATTTTAACATACTCTAAATAAATTAGCAAATTAATGACATTCTGAAGTCATAATACATTGATTCGCATCTTTGGCTCTTGCACTTTCATGACCATTTAACTCTCCAAAATGAACATAAATACGACCATATTTTTCATAGACAATTAATTTATCTTGTTCCATATTTTCATTGGTTCGCGGATCAATCACGTCTCCATCTTCAGTCTTTTCTTTTTTAACATACCCTTTACTTAAAAGATCACTAACCGTAATTTCTTGAGCATTAAAATTTCCACCCTCAACTTGATAATCCTGACCAGTCTTAGAATCAACGCACGTTTTAGAATTAATATGATAATTTTTAGATCCAAAGGTTTCTTTATAATCTTCTCCATATAAAGAAGCCGCGTTAACAAGTAAATTAACTTTTTGACAAAACAAGTTACCTTTAATTTTTCTAGAAATACTAACCGTACTTGGAACCGCTATACTAACTATAATCGCTAAAACAACAATCACCGCAAGCAATTCCACTAAAGTAAAACCTTTATTATTCATATAATCACCTTACTATAACTATAACATAAAGAAAAAGCGATGTAAATTAAACACCACCTAAATAAAACGAATTGACTGTAAAATATCTAAAACTTGTTCATAAGTAAAAGCATGCTCCTCATTAGACCAAAAGGCCAATTGATACATCTCTTCACCCTGTGCAACGGTTACAAAATAACTATTATTGCCATAAGCCATAAAGCCATTCAACTCTTTCACTAAAAAATAATTTTCTTTTGAAAAATAAGAAGCAATCCACGTATAAGTCGCCGCTAAACTATTCATCTTTAAATGATTTAAATCCCAAAAAATATTGCCTTTTTCATCTTTATGTTCATAATAATACTTAAATAAATCCACACCATTTTGTAAATGATAACGTTTCATTAACTTCTCTGAATTCAATCGTTTCATTCGATTAATATCTTCTAAGACTTCTTTATAATAACGTTTTTGGTCACCAATTATAATTCGAAGTGGCGTTTCCCCTTCTCTTGAAACAAAAGTTTTATTATTAGTTAAGGATTCCTCTTCCAACTCATAAAAAGACTCTGGAATATGAAGAGACATGCGTTCAAAAGTAACATTGGGACTTATTTGATTTTGAGTGATTTCCAAATTTTGAATATTAACAAATTGGTTTTTGAATTCTTCATTTCCTCCATAAAAGAGAACCAAATAATTTTTAAGCCCAATTAAGCCTCCTATCATGATAATTAAAACCCCGAATACCATCATTCTTTTTTTCATAAGCTCACATCCTATCCACAGCATAACAAAAATAAACTGTTTTGAATATTAATTTTTTATTATTTTCCAATAATTAACAAAAAATATACGTTTTACAGCAAAAAAAAATCATTTTTTTTAAAATGATTCCAGATTGTTGACAAAGTGATATATTGAAAAAGAGTATATCGCTTTTTGTTTGCT
>CAOKAG010000036.1 GCA_948466395.1 uncultured Mycoplasmatota bacterium | reverse complement strand
TTTACAGGGATCATCAAGTAAGAATTTTATATAGTCATCATTAATAATTATTTTATCTTCAATTCCAAGTTCTTCTATTACACCTTTTAATAACTTAATATCTACAAGTTTCATTTCTTGATTTTCTAAATGATGGAGTGCTTGCCTAGTAAACCCTAATTTTAAACTTAATTCAGGTTGTTTATATCCTGCAAGTCTGCGATAATATTTGATTTGTTCTCCTATGCTACTTTCTTTATTGATAGAATATATTTTCCATGTAGGAGTGGATTTTATTATAATTTCTGTTTCTATAGTATCTTTTAATCTATAGAATAGATCACTAATTGCTATCCCAATTTCCAACACGTGAATATTGCATTTTCAATACATCGTGCCGCATAAGTAGTGATTTTGGTACTTTTACTACCACTATAAGAATCAATCCCTTTAATAAGTCCGATGGTTCCTATACTAATTAAATCGTCTTGACTGACACTTTTACTTTCAAACTTTTTAACAATATGAGCCACCAACCTTAAATTTCTCTCTATTAAAACATTTCGAGCCTCTTTATCTTTCTTTTGTAATCTCTCAATCATTTCTTTTTCTTCCTCTAAAGAAAGAGGAGGGGGAAACACATTATTTGAATAACTTCCCGTAAAAAAAAGCATATCTTTAATAATGGATAACATTTGAAAAAACACTTTGTTCAACTCCTTAATAAACTCTATGAAAAAAATATCGAAAAATGTCATTTTAGTAGCATTATGCATTAACTTAATTTACTTTTTTTGATATACTATTTATGGTGGTTATATGGACAATTTTATACCTGATATTTATCAAAAAAGCATTTACGATATCAATTATAAAAATTTAAAAAAGAGAGGAATCAAATGTTTACTATTCGATTTAGACAATACCATTGTTCCCTTAAATGTTTTAGAACCCGATAAAAAAATTAAAGACTTATTTTCAGATATTGAAGACTTAGGATTTAAAGTCATTCTCTTATCCAATGCAACAAGAAGTAGGGTAGAACCCTTTAAAGAAAAATTAAATTTAGACTCCAGTTGCAACAGTCGTAAACCTTTTAGTAAAAAATACAAAAAAATCATGAGTATTTATAACTTCAAAGATAATGAAATCGCTTGCATTGGGGACCAATTACTAACAGACGTTTTAGGAGCAAATCGTTTAGGATTATTAAGTATACTTGTAAATCCCATCAGTAATACGGATTTATTTGTTACCAAAATCAATCGTTTTTTTGAAAGAAAAATCTTAAAAAAATTAGAAAAAAGGGGTTTATTAAAAATAGGAGAATATTATGAGTAATTGTCGCGGATGTGGAATCCTTCTTCAAACGGAAAATAAAACAAAAATGGGCTACATTCCCGAAGAGAAAAAAAATGAAGCACTTTGTCAAAGATGTTTTAAAATAAGAAATTATAATGAATTTTCAGAAGGAAAAGTGAAAACCAATCGGGAAATCATAGAATCGATTAATAAAGACGAAACTTTCGTTTTCTTTTTAGTTGATTTATTAAACATCAATGACGAAATGTTAGAAAGCTATTACGCAATAAAAAAGCCTAAAAGTTTAGTTTTAACTAAAATAGATTATTGGCCTAAATCTTTAAAAAAAGAAAAAATAGCCTCTTGGTTAAAAAGAACTCTAGGAATTCAAGAAGAACTTTTATTTATAAGTACAAAACGAAAAGAGAGCTATAAATCTTTGTTAAATCGATTAAAAGAAAAAAAACTAAAACAAGCTTACCTTGTAGGCTACACAAATGTAGGTAAAAGTACTTTAATAAATGCTTTAAAAGAAGAAAAGGCAGTGACAACGAGTGTTTATCCCAACACAACTCTAAACTTTATAAAAATAAAAATAGAAGAACTAACCCTTATTGATACACCAGGCCTTCAATATTCTTCTCAACTTGTGAAGAATCAAAAATTTTATAAAAAAATAAATCCTAAAAAGGAATTAAAACCCATAACTTATCAATTGAAAAAAGGAGCAAGCCTTCTTATTGAAGACTTCATTCGTATAGAAAACAAGAGCGAAAAGGCAAATTTGACGCTTTACGTAAATAATGAATTACAAATAACTAAAATTTATGAAAAGAATAACACTTTAAAAGAGGCATGTAAAAATAAGAAAAAATTAAAGAAAAATGAAGATTTAGTTTTAAATGCCATCGGTTTTATTAATTTTAAGACCGAAACTGAGGTTATGATTTATACAAAAGAAGAAATGGAAATAGCAAAAAGAGAAAGTATATTTGGTGAAAAAGAATGAGTAAAATAAAAATAATGAGTGAAAATTTAGCCAACAAAATAGCGGCAGGAGAAGTAGTTGAAAAAATATCCAGTGTGGTAAAAGAACTAGTAGAGAATAGTATTGACGCTCATGCCAAACATATTACCATTAGTCTTTTAGAAGGAGGACTAAAAGCGGTAAATGTAGTAGATGATGGGGATGGGATGGATGAAAAAGATGCTGAAAATGCGTTTTTAAGACACGCCACAAGTAAACTTATTCGAGACGATGACTTATTTTTTATTGATACTTTAGGATTTAGAGGAGAAGCGCTTCCCTCTATTGCGAGTGTTAGTAAAGTAACATTAAAAACCTCAGATGGAAAAAGTGGAACAGAAATCATTATTCATGGTGGAAAACAACTATCAAGTACCACCTCAGATTTAAGAAAAGGAACAAGCCTTACCATCACAGACTTATTTTATAACACACCCGCTCGTTTAAAATATTTAAAAAGTGAAAGTGCCGAGTTAGCATCCATTGTTTCATTAATCGAAAAACTGAGCCTTTCTCATGATAAAATTGCATTTGAACTCTTAAATGATGGGCACACGCTTGTCAAAACGACTGGAAGTGGGGACCTAAAAAAATGCATTCATGAAATTTATGGTTTATCCGTTTCTTCAAAAATGCTAGAAATTAAAACCAGTAATGATGATTTTGATCTTTACGGTTACATCTGTAAACCTGAAATATTAAAATCAAATCGTAATCATTTTATAACGATGGTCAACGATCGCATCATTAAAAACTATGACCTTAATCGAGCTATTAACGATGCTTACTACACCTACAAACCTGATACTAAATTTCCTATTGTTATTTTAAAAATAAATACAGACCCAACTTTAATTGATGTAAACATTCATCCCACTAAACAAGACATTAAACTTTCTAAAATTAATGAAATTTATCAACTGATTTATGAAACCATCAAAGAAGCCCTTTATAAAAATTTATTAATTCCGAGTGCCTTAAAAACACCAAGTTATAATGACACAAAAGAAGAAATGGTCGACACCTTAATTAAAGAAACTGAAAAAAAAGAAGACCATTATCAAGAAAAAAGTCAAGTCATGTTAGATTTAACCTATGAAGAAAAAGAAGAACCATTAATCCTAAATGAAGAGATGAAAAGCTTAGTTCTTTATCCAGTAGGTGTTGCCTTAGGTACCTATATTATTGCCCAAAATGAAGAGGGCGTATATTTAATCGATCAACACGCCGCTCAAGAAAGAATCAATTATGAAAAATACTTAAATGCCTTAAAAACAAAAGAAATAACCACAACTTCGCTTTTATTTCCTATCACGATTGAACTTTCAGCAAGTGAATACATTACACTTAAAAATCATTTAGAAGTATTAATAAATATGGGATTTAAAGTGGAAGAATTTGGTATTAATACCTTTGTTTTTAAAGAACATCCTACTTGGCTAAAAGAAGGATATGAAGAGGAAAGTATTCATAAAATTATAGATATTTTAATTAAGCAAGGAACCTTTGACCCTGTAAAATTCAATGAACATCTTGCCATCACTTTGGCTTGTAAAATGAGCATTAAAGCCAATATGAGAATTTCAACAGAAGCAGTAGAAGAATTATTACGAGAATTGGTTTTATGTGATAATCCCTATAACTGTCCTCATGGAAGACCCACTATTATTAAATTTTCCATTTACGATTTAGAAAGAATGTTCAAAAGGGTTATGAATTAATCAAAAATTGTTATACTAAAGGTAGTGATGTTGTATGAAAAATGAATTAATTTTAAAAAGCTTAATCGTAGGCATGCTCTTAATTTCTTTACCCATTTTATTTTTAAATAAAGATAAATTAGTAAAAAATGTATTTAGTGAAGAAAAGAAGACCATTAATACAGTAAATAGTATTATTAATAATAATGCAGATAAAGAATTAATAACGAATAAAAATTACAATCAATTTATTTATTTAGCATTTCAAAATGAAAATAAAAAAAACAGTTATTTTATAGATACAAAAACAGGAGAAGTGAAAGATTTCGAATTTTTTATAAAAGAAGATAAAAAAGAAGCGTTTCAAGAAAAAATAAAAGAGTTATTAGATTTAAAATACCCAAAATTTATTGCTGAAAAATTAAAAGAAAGTCAAAATAAAACTTATTTATTAGAAAACGATTTAATAATAAATTATGAAAACGATTTAACGCTTCCAATTGAAGAAAATTTATTTTTAACTGTAAATTACCAAGAAATTCAAGAATGCATGGAATACAACTTTTATGCATCCGATTCCAAAAGAGAAGAGGGCTATAATTATAAAAAAGACAAAAAAACCATTGCCTTCACTTTTGATGATGGACCTAGTGGAAACTATACCAATGAGTTAGTTGAAATATTAAAAGAAAATAAGGCCCACGCCACCTTTTTTATGGTAGGAAACCGAATGGAAACAGGGGCAAGTGTCATGCAAAACGTATTAAAAAATGGGAATGAAATAGGAAGTCATTCTTATGCGCATAAAAATATGGCCAGACAAAAAATAAATGATATTATTGAAGGA
This sequence comes from uncultured Mycoplasmatota bacterium, assembly GCA_948466395.1. Lineage (GTDB taxonomy): Bacteria > Bacillota_I > Bacilli_A > RF39 > UBA660 > MGBC108787. The sequence continues at coordinate 6,294 of CAOKAG010000036.1, read as the reverse complement.
GAGGAAAAAACAAAAGAAACTTACAGACGAATTACCAACCAAGAAATGATTTATACAAGACCTCCTTATGGAAACATTAATAAAGAAATAAAAGAAAGTTTAGATACGATATTTATAAATTGGAATGTGGATACCGAAGATTGGCTTCATCGAAATAAAGACCATATTGTGAATCATATTTTAGAAAATGCCAAAGATGGAGACATTATTTTAATGCACGATTGCTATGAAACAACGGTTGAAGCCGTAAGAGAAGTACTACCCCTGTTGTACGCTAGAGGTTTTCAAGTGGTCAGTGTATCCGAACTGGCAAGTTTAAAAGATAAAACTTTAGAAAAGCATTCTTTGTATCGAAGCATAACGGCAGATTAGAAGAAATTTAAAAAGAAGTCATCTTCATCATCTCCAATAACGCTAATAGCAAGTGAAATACCTCCTCCAATTAGAAAGAGAAGAGCAGCTACTAATCCCGCATTCGCAAGGATAATTTCTTTAAGACTAGAATTTCGATTTAGTCTTTTTATATGTTTAAAATTAATATAAGCAAAATAAATATAAATGATGAAAGTCACAATAAAAATCTCTGTATTTATCGTTCTAAAAATATTTTCATCTTTTTTTTCATGTTTTTTTAAATATTCTTTTTCATAATGATTGGAAACAAGAGCAAAGATTGCTAAAAATATGTAGATAATCCATATATAATCTTCTACACGTACTTCATTAAACGTTTCATTGTCCATTGCATTATTTCCCATATTAATTTTTATGCAAAGGAGTTGTTTTTATTGATTTATAAATAGGTGATACAAAACAAACCCTTATTTTAAAGTAGATAAACAGCTGGAAAATTGACTTTTATTCTTTTATATCGTATAGTATTTGCTAAGTTAAGAAAGGAATTTTAAATTGAAAAATATTGCTCAAAAAATTGAATCATTAAAAAGCGAAATTCAATTTCAAAAAGATTTTATAAATAGATTTTCAGGAAAACAAGGAAATGAAGAACTAATTGACCACCAAAAAATGAAAATAACAGAATTAGAACGAAAACTTCAAATATTAGAAGAACAACAAAAAAATGGTGGGTATATTCCTAAAAAACCAGAATTAGGAGATGATAGATATCAAAAATTCAATTTTAAAAATGAAATTGATACATTAAGAGTTCTTTATTATGATTATTTTCATAAAGACCCAAGCTTATCACCAACAGCAGATGATATAATGTTTGGTGACCCTACTTTACCAATTTATACTTCAAGCTTTTTAATAAAAGGAGAAATTCCGTTTAAGTTAATGTTAACAGAAAAATACCCGAATTATCAGCCAAATGAGAAATATTCTGTTGGAATAAGTTTTGACAAAAATAATTTATCAAAAGAAATAAGTCATGAATATTTACAGTTTATGTCTGAACTTATTAAAAAATATTCTAATAATGACATTAATTTTATTTGTTGCGATGATTTCAACAAAGGGTATAATTTTAACAATTGTACTTTAGCATATATAGGAGAGAATGGTTTTTTCAAAACATACGCGTCTAATCTAAGAATGTATTATGAATTTTTTGATAGGCTTTGTGATAATAATTGGCGAAATATAGTTTATATAGGAGACACAATGAAAAAAAATGTTCCATTAGATGAGATAGAAAAAGTAGAGACGAAATTTATAGCACCACATACAGAATACATTGCTGAAATTTTAGGAGTAAGTATAGAAGAGTTGGTGAAATCGAATGAAGAATTGTGTAGTCGTGTTTTAGGTCTTAGTAAAAAATTGTTTTATATATAATGAAAGAAGTAAGATGAATTATGAATAATTTAAATGAATATAAAGAATATGAAATTAAAATTTTAGAAGTTGATGTTAATTCTCTAATAAAAAAACTTGAAGAAATAGGAGCAAAAAAAGTTTATGATGATGTTAGAACTATTATTGCATTAGATACAGAAGATAACCTATTTTTAAATCAAAAGGATAAATTAATAAGAATTACAGATGAAGGAAGTATAAAAGTGACCATGCATGTTCATCAAAGTCAGCCAGAAATAAAAGAAGAAATTAAATTCAAAACTAGTAGATTAAAGGAGACAATGGACTTCTTTCATGAAATGGGCTTAAATCCAATAAGTAAAGTGAGAGTACCTAGAATTTCTTATGAATTAGGTAAAATAGATTTTGATATTGATTGTTTCCCTGCAATTCCACCTGTTTTAGAAATTGACATAGAGCACATTGATCAAGAAGGTTATACTATCGACACATTATTAAAAAAGTTAGGTCTTGAAAATAATAAAGTAGTTATAATGGGAACAGAAGATATACATAAAATTTATGATATTGATTATTTTGAAGTTTACAAAGCAGATAGTTTTGATAAAGAAAATGAAAATGTTAAAAAAATATAATTATCATAATGATTATTAAAAGTTATGGGATTTTACATAAATCGAAAACGTGCGAGAGTAGGTTTTCAATGCTAGCTAGGACATTTTTAATATTTAGGTCAAATTTAAAGGACGGCTTGTTTTGCAGTCCTATTTTTTATTCCATTATTCTGTTAGCTCTTACTCCAATTTCTTTTCTTTCTCTTTGAATATAGTCTTTTTTATTTTTGTGTTAGTTAGCATGAGTAAAAGGTCTTTAAAATGGCACTTAATGTGCTTTTTTTTTGACCTTTGAATCGAGAAAATTGAAAAGAAATTTTTAATGAAAAGAAGTATGATATTTATTATTGAAAATGAGTAAATTTAAGGAAAGAGATTCTGTATTTGAACCTAATGCTTACAAACGATAAGATGAAGTCATTAAGCAAGTTAGAGCAAAAGGAGTAGAGATTAGTTTTATGGAGATTCTAGACTATATAAAAGAAACTCTTGAAATACAAAAAATGTTTTTTTCATAAAGAAAGTCTAAAAAAACGTTCAAAATATTACAATAACCCACTAAAATCGCAAAATAACATTTTTTTTTGATAAATTGTAGATGTCAAAAATTTTTTTGTGATTTGACAGAAAAAGACAATAAATATGCTTTGAACATGTTATTGTTTATATAAGCAATTTGAGGATAGAATGTCATCGTCTATCGCAGACGCAAGTCTTAAGTGTAGGTTACTCGCAAGAGTTTCTGATGAGATACTGGAAGTGATGCCCAGTCTATTGCTTAAAGCCCGTCAGTAATGATGGGTTTATTTTTTTGAGGAGATCGGCTATGAATTATAAATATGTGGGAATATTAAAAGAAGAAATTGCAGAGTATTGGGGAATACAAGAACATAAAAATAAACCTATACTTGTTTATGATAATAGAAAACAACATGTTATAGATTCTCACTTAGAAGATTTCGGTTGTATCGAAGAAATTGAAAAAATTTATAATAGTCTTAACAATATAATTAAAAATCCAGATTATGTTTTTTATAATTCTATTACTAAAGGATTAGAATATTATAAAAAAATAAATAATCACGTTTGTGTAGCAGTCAGAATTAATTCGGGAAAAGTGTTGAAAATTAAAAGTTGGTATCCTGCTAGCGACTCTAAAATAGCAAATAGAAAAAAGAAAGAATTGGAGTTAAAAAGTATATCTGAAAACTAAATGATAATTTCGTTTTGAATTTATCATTTTTTTATTTGTAAAAAATAAATAAAAGAATTTATACAATAACAACTTATCCAATTGTTTGCATTGTACAAAACGTATTAAGAAAGAAAGTATTTTAACATTAATTTTGAGAGCATAGGTTACTTCGTGATTAGATATAAATATATTGTATTGAGTTAACCTATTGTAGTAAAAAATAAGAGAGGAATAAAATTGGAACATAAAAAAAGCCTTGTTTCCAAGGCATTTAATCAAATTAATGGTGACTAGTAAGGGTATATTAATTACCTTGCAAAGCAATTTTATATAATTACTCTCAAAATTATTGTGGACTAGGGCCTTTTTTATTTTAAATAATTATAATGAATAATATTTAGAAATTCATTTCTACTATATTCCTTTTCAAATTCTTGTTGAAACAATCTTTTATAAAATAAAGCGAACTCTCTATCGTTATGAAATTGCTCGTGATGTATTTTACAAAAAGGGCAAACAAAACCATATTTAATAGAAGCACTTCTTTTAGCACCTTCATATACTTCATTTTTCTCTACATTATAATAGGGTGTTAAGCAACCTTCTACGCAACATTTAGATAAATCTTTATAAATAATACTATAACGTTGTTTTTCTTTCTTAGATTGTTTGTAAGTACGTTTTTTTATATTTGAATTGTTGTCTTTTGTTGTCCACTCGCATAAAGGACAACAATTACATTCCCTTATATTTATTATCTTCTTTTGTTTTTTACACTCTAATGTTCTATTAAATTTTTGTTTTAAATATTTACAATTTGTCATAATAATTTTGCTCAAAAAATTACTCTAAAATTACTCCGAAGTAGTCAAAATTAGGGTATAAACGAGAGTAAAAGCAAAATTAGAACATAAAAAAAGCCTTGTTTCCAAGGCATTTAATCAAATTATTGGTGACCTGTGATTTACACGAAGTCTTAAAATATGTCCGCAAACTTTTATAAATAAAGGCTTGTGCTGTTGTAAGTTTAAGGAGTTACACTTGTATTACACTTATGCACTCCTTATTAAGATAATTTAAATTATATACAAATATCAACATCATATATTAAATTAATTGTTTCTATGTTTGCTTTAATATTAAACTTATTTTCAGCAATTTTTGTGATTATTACTTTTGTGCTTTCACTACCATCACCTAAAAATTCAGCCGAACCGAAATCAGGACCTGAGAAAAAAATAAGGTCTGTAATATATTCTTTTAAATCTAATTCTTCACCGACATTTAAATCATTTAATTCTACATCTGATATAAAAGTTTCAACCATCATACGATTATTATCGTCTAAACCTTCTACCCAAATTCTCGGCGAATATTTTTCTATCTTCTCCTCATTTTGTTTTTGCATCCAAGCATTACCAAAAATCATATATGCTTTTCCAATTTTGATATCATTGTTATTTATTTTATACACGTTAATCACTTCCTAACAATTAACATTATACATTAATTAATAATTTAATTATATATTCTAAAATGATTTTTACTAAAAAATAACGTAGATGGTGAGAATATTAGGATTCAAACAATTACTCTCCTTTAAAATACATTGATAATATAATAATAGATAGGATATTTTTCAAAAATTACACTTGTAGTTACACTTACGCGAGTTATTTTTAAATTATATTGATTTTATTTGAAAAGTGATAAAATCTTACAAACTCTTATTTCACCGATATAAAATAAAAACAGACTACTTTGAAAGTAACCTGTTAGTATCAAATTTTGGTGACCAGTACGGGACTTGAACCCATATATAAATAATCTAGAAAGGTTATTTTGAAAGAATTAGAACATTATTCTTATTTTGTGTTATATGATTATGAAGACTTTCCAATTTGTTATTTTGATAGTTTAGAAGATTTATTGCGTCATATAAATTATAATCGTTATGAATTGGTAAGACGATTTAAACAATTTGGAAATGATATTAAGATTGTAATTGAGAATAAATTATATAAACTTTATAAATTTGAAAAAAATTGAGGGAAAACCTTAATTTTTTTTTTGTCATTTTTGTGAAGTAAAAAAATCTCATGTTATAACTTAGATATGAGAACGATAACAACGTTTTCATATTCTAACTTTCTATTAAAAAAATGTTTTAATCAAAAAATAACGGAAGGAGTGAACATAATGAAATTAAATGCGATTGTATGTGAAAAAGTTTCAAAAAGTGGGAAGCTATATATTTGTATTGAAGTTTATTTGACGGATAAAATCAAAAAAATGGTGTTTTTAACCCCCGCTGAACTTGAATTAATCAAGATTTATGCGAATCAAAATAAGTAAGGTTTAAACAATGAAAATTGTTTAGATAGATAGAAAGGAGCCATAAAAAAATGGGAGTTCTAAAAAATTTATTTCTAATAGGAGAAGTTGCCGGAAGTTCAACTGGTTTAACTGATTCCCAAGCCACTGCATTAGCAAACAGCCTTCAATCTTTTGGTGGAATGTTACTAGATAATTTTATCAAGTTATTGCCAGCCATTTGTGTAATTGCTGCTATTATGTTTGTTATTGGCATTGTGCGTAAGAAAACACATTCATAAAAAGAGCCTATATAATGGCTTTTTTTTAAAATAAAGAAAGGCTAACTATTAAAAGTCAATAGTTTTTCTAAAAAATTTAAAATTGGAA
>CAOKAG010000035.1 GCA_948466395.1 uncultured Mycoplasmatota bacterium | reverse complement strand
AGAAAGAATCAATCAAATAGATTAATAATTTCTATAAGATTGATTATACGAGGAATAATATGAAAATATATAATACATTAAATAAAACCGTTGAAGAATTTATACCACGTGAAGAAGGAAAAGTTAAAATGTATACTTGTGGTCCAACGGTTTACCATTTTGCTCACATTGGAAACTTGAGGAGCTATATTTTTGAAGATATTTTAGAAAAAAGCCTTAATTATTTAGGTTACGAAGTTAAAAGAGTAATGAATATTACGGATGTGGGGCATTTAACAAGCGATTCCGATTCTGGAGACGATAAAATGCTCAAAGGAGCGAAACGAGAACACAAATCAGTTTTAGAAATAGCAGAATTTTATACCGAAGCTTTTAAAAAAGACACGAAAGACTTAAACATAAAATGGCCTGAAATCGTTTCAAAAGCCACCGATAATATTGATGAATACATTAAAATAATTACGGAACTTTTAAATAAAGGTTATGCTTATAAAAGCGGAGGAAACGTTTACTTTGATACTTCGAAACTCACCGATTATTATAAGTTAACCAATCATAAAGTGGATGAAATGGTCATCGGCGTTCGTGAAGGCGTGGATGAAGATAAAAATAAAAGAAACCAAAGCGATTTTGTCTTATGGTTTACTCAATCAAAGTTTGACGATCAAGCTTTAAAATGGGACTCTCCATGGGGAACGGGTTACCCTGGATGGCATATTGAATGTTCAGGAATCAGTTTAAAATATTTAGGAGAATACTTAGACATCCATTGTGGTGGAGTAGACAACATCTTTCCTCATCACACCAATGAAATTGCTCAAAGTGAAGCTTTTTTAGGGCATAATTGGTGCCATTACTGGGTTCATGGCGAACATTTAAATGACGAAACCGGAAAAATGTCTAAATCAAAAGGCGAATTTTTAACCCTCTCTTTAATTAAAGAAAAGGGATATGACCCTTTAGCCTACCGTTTTATGTGTTTAAACACATCTTATCGTAAAGTATTAGTCTTTTCTTACGAAGCTTTAGATAATGCAACCAGTGCCTACTTAAAATTAAAAAATAAAGTAAAAAATCTAAACGATGATGGTGAAATAGACGAAAAAAACTATAAAAAATACGATAATGAATTTAAAAAACACTTAGCGGAGGATTTAAACACTTCAAACAGCATAACTCTTATTTATGATTTATTAAAAAGTGAAGTAAATGGGAAAACTAAGAAAGCTTTAATTACCTCTTGGGATGAAGTATTATCTTTAAATTTAATAACGAATGAAAGGACTAAAAACATCGACACCCACTATATTGAACAAAAAATAAAAGAAAGAACTAGCGCAAAAGACAACAAAGACTATGCTTTAGCAGATCGTATCCGCCAAGAACTCTTAGAAAAAGGCATTCTTTTAAAAGATACACGAGAAGGAACAACTTACACCATTAACACATAAACTTCACAAAAAAGTGTTAGGATAGAAAATAGGAAGTGAAAAAATGGATTTAATCATTTTATTACTCATGTTATTTTTACCCGCTTTAGCTCAGGTTTTAGTAACAAGTAATTATAGTAAATACAAAAATATTGAAAATGAAAAAAATTTAAGTGGCTTTGAAGTAGCTCGCAAAATACTAGATGAAAAGGGTCTAAAAGAGATTTATATCGTTGAGACTAAGGGAAATCTTACTGACCATTACGACCCTAAAAGAAAAGTGGTAAGACTATCTAATGGTGTGTATCATGGAAAAACAATTGCTTCAATCGCTATTGCCGCTCATGAATGTGGACACGCCATTCAAGATAAAGAAAATTATGTATACATGCGATTACGTGCTCTTATATTTCCCATTGTGAATATTGCCACCTCTATGTCTTATTTTATCATTTTTTTAGGTTTAATTTTTGAATCATTAAACTTAATTTGGATGGGAATCCTATGTGTTGGAACAGGATTAATTTTTCAACTTGTAACCTTACCAGTTGAAATCGATGCCAGTAAAAGAGCAAAAAATGAAATTCAAAAATTAGACTTAGCAAGTGAAACTGAAACCTTAGGCGTTTCAAAAATGCTTACCGCTGCCGCCTCAACTTATTTAGCGGGCGTTTTGACAAGTGCCCTTGAACTGGTAAGACTTTTCCTATTATTTGGCAATCGTGATGACAACTAAAAGCTCACTTATAACAAAGGTGAACTTTTATTTTTACACTTAACAAACTTGTGCCTATGTTTGATTATTCATTTTGATTTTGTTATAATACGATAAGATATGTTGGGTGATTTATATGAGTAAAATTGTTTTGATAATTTCAGCAATTATCTTTTATGGTGGTATTATTTTAATTTTTATATATATATACAAGAAAATAAACAAAGAAAACCAAATTCCTGAAAATTATAGCAAAGTTAAAGGAAAATGTATAGATTATAATACATATATAAAGTTTGAAAATGGTGACATTTCCACACTAGAAGAATATAAAAAACCTATTAATCGTTTTAGAAGGATTGAAAATCACTTGTATTATCCAATTATTTATTATGAAGTAGATGGAAAACCTTACGAAATTAGTGGGAAGACTGGATGGAATAGAAAAATCGCAATTTTTAAAAATAATTATAGTGTTTATTATAACCCAGATAATCCTCATGAAGCTTATATAGTTGACTATAATCATTGTTTATTTTTTGGATTTATAATTTTTCTTAGTATTATTCTCTTTTTGTGGATGATTATCCAACTATCATATCCAGAGCATGAGTATCAAATTTCTTGTAATGTATCTGGCTTTAAAGGAGAGTATACATTTGTTGCCAAAACAGAAGAAGAAGCACTTGAAAAATGGCAAGAAAGTATTTATTCTAAAACTTGTAATATTTTAGAAATAAAAAAAGTAAAATAAAAAAATATGGATCTTTTTAAGTGTAAGAATTTTTTTATTTAATGTTTAAAAATAAGGCTTTACATCAAATTTTAAAGCTCTTTTTTGTTTCCTATTATTTATAATACTTCTTGATTATGGTTTATTTTGTTAGTTCTATTTGAAAAAAATTGACTCGTTATTTCTATAAGAGTATAATAAAATTATTCTGAAGGAAGAGGAGTTTATATGCGACGACAATCGTTAAGATTTGATATTTGGTTATGTCTACTTTTAAGTTTTTTACTCAGTTTAGGGACTGAAAAAATAGCAAAATCCATTCTTGTCGAGAAATATGAGGAACATAAAGAAGAACATAAAGTAGAAACAGACGAAATTGGTGGAAAAGCGGGAGAGGATATCTTTAGAGCCCAAAATATAGAAGATTTATTAAATCATGAAACCTTTACGGTTGTTTCTCCTGGTATTGAATATAGAAACAAAGGAGCAGGATATTATAAAGGAATGTATTTACATGCTTTAACTTTACCCTCTGGTGAAAAAGTCGCTGCTCGTATTAATTCGGATTCAGTCGTTCATGAAGGCGAGTCTATTTATTCTGGAGACAATATTTTACCAGTTGGAAGATTGATTTATGAAGATTTAAGTCAAGACACATCATTTATAAATCAAATTGAATATAAAGAACCACTCGATCGAAAAGACTTTTATATTGATATGGTCGGTGGAGCTGAAATTCAAAGTGAAGAATCATTTGTAGACACTAGAGTATTATTAGTTCAACTTCTAACGATTTTCTTCACATTCCCTCTATTTCATACCATAGGTTCTAAATTAGGTATTTTCCCATATTTCTTTGCTCCAAAAAATAAAAAAGAATCCGAATGGGATTAAGAAAGGAAAATTTATAAATGCAAGAATCAAAAATACAAAAAATAAACATCGTTTATTTATTAGGAACTTTATTCATTCCTATTCTAATTTGTGCTCTATGTTTTACAATAAGTGCGCTTTATTTTCCAAAAGGAAATGGGGCAGTAATACTTATTTTGGGGCCAACTGTTTTATCCATTTTATGGTGGATTTTTGGAGGAAGCTTTATTTTCAAACGTAAAACAAAAGAATTTGAACATACATTAGAAGAAAATGGGTTTAATAAAGACCATATATTTTATGGAAGAGGCAAAGTAGTGATCATCGATGTAGAACAAGGTAAAATTGGGTTAATCTTCTTCTGGAATCCTTTTAAAACTTATGAATTCTCCGCCTCTAAAGTGGAAAAAGCATGGGTCGACGATGGAAAAAGTGGTTCAGGTTTTTTAGAAGGAAGTAGCCGGGTAAGCTTTTTAATGATGGTGGATGGAATAAAAATAAGAGTAGATACTTTTACATCTAATCAACGTTTCCGTATGAACGATAATTATATTTTAACAGGGATTTCAAAAGCCGACATGATGGTACAAACCATAGAAAAAGCCCGCAAAAAGGCAAAATAAAAATGTTTAAAAAATTACGAGCTCTGTTTCACGAGGACTGGTGCCCAGAATGTACAGAAACAATGGAAGTTTTAAAAAAACAACTTTATGGCTTACCCCAAATGGTGGGGCATTATGAATCGCATAGTGATGCCTCCTATTATATTAAAAATTTAACAAAAGTGACCAAAAAAGCCGATATTCCAACAGGATATTACGCTTGTGGCGCCCATCTTTATCGGTGTCCAAAATGTGGCAATCAAATGGTTAAACTATCGATTTTTCTTCCCGTAAGAGACCAAGAAAAATACGAAGAAACGTTCTTTATAAAAAATAAAGAAATGATAAAATATATATTAGAAAATTAGAAAGGATTTAAAAAATATGAAAATAAAAAAATTAGGACATTATTTATGTCTTGGAATAATTATATTAGGAGTAGTGACAGGTTGTGGCAATAAGCCCACTGAATTACCAGAAAACAAAGAGGAAGAAGTAAAAGGAAATTGTACAGTAGAAGAGTGTATGAATCAAATTGAACCAAAAATGAAAGTAGAAGAAGTTAATCAAATTATTGGCTTTGAAGGAGAGAAAAAAGCAGAATCGGATACTTACAGTTGGCAATTAAGTAAAAAAACAAAAATAGAAATTGAATACAAAAATGATTTAGGATCAATTAAAGCAACATATGATAAAGATGAAATAAATAGTGATGACTTTAAATTATCAATCGCTTATGAAATAGTAGGTGATATTAAGAAAAAAACCTATACTTATGAAGAAATGGTTGAAAAATTGGAAGGAATAGAAGGCCACTTAGAATCTAAATCTTCTACCTCTAAAATGTATGTATGGGTTAAAGATGGTAAAACATTTAGAGCAACTTTTTCTGATAGTTTAAAAGGTAAATGTAGTATTGTTTCTATTAGATAGTTTTAAGTAACACTCTTATTTTTTGAAAAACGCAAGACTTGATATAAGTCGCGTTTTTTTTATGTTTATATTTTGCTATTAAAATAACAAATTACAAAAATAGGGATACATTAAGTATAAACCTTTGTTTTATAAGAATACTAATTTTAGGTGAGAATATGAAAGCTTTAATAACAGGAGCGAGCAGTGGAATCGGAAGAGATATGGCTTACTATCTTGCAAGTCTTGGGTACGATTTGTATTTAGTAGCCAGAAGAAAAGAAAAATTAGAAGAAATAAAAAGAAAGGTAAACACAAAAGTAACCATTATTTCATTAGACTTAACAAAAGAAAAAAACGTTTTTAAACTTCATCAAGAATTGCAAAAAGAAAACATGGATATTTTAATAAATAACGCTGGTTTTGGCTTATTCGGAAAATTTTATAAAACGGATTTAGAACGAGAACTAGAAATGATTGATTTAAACATAAAAGCGTACCACATCTTAACCAAGCTCTTTCTTATTGATTTTATAAAAAGAAAGAGTGGCTACATCTTAAATGTTTGTTCAAGCGCTGGCTTCTTAATTGGACCTAATTTAAGTACCTATTACGCCACTAAAAACTATATCACCAAATTAACACTAGCTATAAATGAAGAATTAAAAAATAGTCAAAGTCATGTTTCTATAAGTGCACTATGCCCAGGACCAGTATCTACAGAATTTAATAAAGTAGCGCATGGAGAATTTAAAATAAAAGAAATGCCGAGTAAAAAAGTGGCAAAGTACGCCATTGACAAAATGTTTCAAAAGAAATTAATAATTGTACCTGGATGGAGTGTCAAGTTAGGTCTTTTCCTAAACCGCTTTATTCCTCTTAAACTTTCCATGTTTTTGACTTCTAAAATTCAAAAAAGAATCTAATTAATGTCAATTTACATAAATAAGAATTTATTCTAAAAAAATAAGAGGGTACAAAAATAAAAAAGATTGCTTTTTCTTAATAATACGTTAAAATATAAGACTTGAAAAGAGGTGCAGGATGGATAAAGATTTAAAAATAGTCGTTGAAGCATTGGCTGAAGATATTATAAATCAATGTATTTTTCCAAGTGATACAAAAGAATATGAAAAAATAATAACGACACTTATAAAAAAGTTAAAAGAAGCAAAACCTAATTTAACCGAAAATTTTGAAGCCATAAAAAGAGAGACTTTTTTTACACCTGAAAAACTAATTTTGAATTGTATGACTTTGTTAATTTTTTCTTCGATTAAAAAATCATTAAAGTCGTGTGAAATAAAGCAAATTGTATTAAATAACATTTTCTACGTAAGTCATTTATTAAAAAATCTAGAAATATTACAAACGCATAACATTTCGAATAAACTTTAAAAGTTTACACCTTGGTAAGCGAACAAATATATGCTATACTATTTTTGCAAACAGAAATTTTATAGACAAGAAAAGGACGAAAGAAGGAGTAAAATGAAAAACGATAAAATCATAATACGTGGTGCAAGAGAAAATAACCTAAAAAATATTGATTTAGAATTACCTAAAAATCAACTCATTGTGATGACGGGAGTTTCTGGCTCTGGAAAAAGTAGTTTGGCTTTTGATACCATTTACGCTGAAGGTCAAAGAAGATTTGTAGAAAGTCTATCTTCTTATGCCCGACAATTTTTAGGTGGAAGCGAAAAACCAGACGTTGATTCCATTGATGGATTAAGTCCTAGTATTGCAATTGATCAAAAAACAACCAATAATAACCCTCGTAGTACTGTTGGAACCGTTACAGAAATTTATGATTACTTAAAATTATTATACGCTAGAGTGGGTGTGCCTTATTGTCCGACTCATCATGAGCCCATTGTTCATCAAAGTATAGAAGAAATGACCAATAAAGTTATGAACATGGAAAGTGGAACCAAAATAGAAATTTTAGCTCCAGTCGTTCGTAATGAAAAAGGAACCCATCAAGGTATTTTAGAAGATTTAAGAAAAGAAGGATACACAAGAGTACGCATTAATGGAGAAAGACTTTCTTTAGATGAAGAAATCACTTTAGAAAAGAATGTCAAAGATGAAATTGAAGTCATCGTAGATCGTATTGTTGTTAAAGAAGAAGAAAGAACCCGTATTTTTGAAGCAATTGAAAACTCAACTAAACTGGCAGATGGCATGGTTTTAATACATATTATTGATGGCGAAGAAATGTTATGGAGTGAAAAATTTGCTTGTATAAAATGTAACTATTCTCTACCCGATTTAGAACCCAATATGTTTTCCTTTAATGCTCCTTTTGGTGCTTGTCCTGAATGTAAAGGATTAGGATTTAAAACCGCTATATCGATTGATTTATTAGTTCCAGACAATACAAAATCAATTAATGAAGGAGCCATTGCAACCATGAGCGATGACCAAAATATTTTTTATCAAGACGTTAAAACCGCTTGTGATCATTACCACATTGATATGAATAAGCCTTTTAAAAAACTAACCAAAAAAGAACGCGATATTATTTTGTATGGTAGCCCTGATGAATTAAACTTTGAATACACCGCTAAAAATGGAAACAAAAGATTCACAACAGGATACTACGAAGGCATTATTAAAAATTTAGAAAGAAGATACATTGAAACCTCTTCAAATTGGATTCGTGAATGGTTAGATGGTTACATGATGGAAATGGAATGTCCTCTGTGCCATGGAGCTCGACTAAAAGAAAACGTTTTAAATGTTTTAATCAACAAAAAAAATATTTATGAAATGACAAAAATGAGCATTGGTCATTTATTAGGATTTATTGAAAATTTAAAATTAAATAAAGAAGAAAAAGAAATCAGCCGTCTTATTATAAAAGAAATCATCAATCGCTTACAATTTCTAAAAAATGTAGGGTTAGACTACATTACACTAGACCGAATGGCGGGAACCTTATCAGGAGGAGAACTTCAAAGAATTCGTTTAGCTACACAAATTGGAAGTAAGCTAAGTGGCGTTTTATATGTCTTAGATGAACCAAGCATAGGTCTTCATCAAAGAGATAATGACAAATTAATTCAATCCTTAAAAGAAATGGTCAGCTTAGGAAATACCTTAGTGGTAGTTGAACACGATACCGATACTATGCTCGCTTCCGACTTTTTAGTTGATATTGGTCCAGGAGCTGGAAGAAATGGTGGAGAAGTCGTTGCTTTTGGAACACCAAAAGAAGTAATGCAAAATGAAAAATCATTAACAGGAAAATACTTATCAGGCAAAGAAAAAATTGAAGTGCCTAAAAGTAGACGAAAAGGCAACGGAAAATATTTAGAAATTTTTGGAGCGGAAGAACATAATCTAAAAAATGTAGATGTGAAAATACCTTTAGGTAAATTTGTTTGTGTCACAGGTGTTTCTGGCTCAGGAAAAAGTAGCTTAGTAAATGAAATCATTCATAAAGCAGTCTTTAAAAACATTTATCCTAAATCAAAAACCATGCCTGGAAAATATAAAAAAATAAAAGGTTTATCAAACATCGATAAAGTCGTTGCGATTTCTCAAGATCCAATTGGTCGAACACCAAGAAGTAATCCCGCAACTTATGTTGGCGTTTTTGATGACATTAGAAATCTATTTGCAGAAATGAAAGAATCTAAAATGCGTGGTTTCGATAAATCAAGATTTTCCTTTAATGTAAAAGGAGGACGATGCGAAGCCTGTTATGGAGATGGCGTAAAAAAAATAGAAATGCATTTTTTACCTGATGTTTATGTTCCATGCGATGTCTGCAAAGGAACGCGTTACAATAAAGATACGTTAAACATTAAATTTAAAGGGAAAAATATTGCTGAAATTTTAAAATTACGTGTGGAAGAAGCGTTAGAAGTATTTGAAAATGTACCTAAAATTAAAAGTAAATTAGACATTATGATGGATGTAGGGCTTTCTTATGTCGAATTAGGGGCTGGAGCACCTACCCTTTCAGGTGGAGAAGCAGGACGAGTAAAATTAGCCAAAGAACTTCAAAAAAAACCAACAGGTAAAAGTTTGTTTATTTTAGATGAACCCACGACAGGTTTACACTCTGAGGACATAAAAAAATTACTCTCTATTTTAAATCGTATTGTTGATAATGGAGACACCGTTTTAGTCATCGAACACAATTTAGATGTGATAAAAGTAGCGGATCATATCATTGATTTAGGTCCAGAAGGTGGCGATGGTGGAGGAGAAATCATAGGCACAGGCACACCAGAAGAAATTGTAAAAATAAAAGAATCTTACACGGGCAAGTATTTAAAAAAATATTTAGATTGACTTTAAACCCTTAAAAACTTTTGCTATAATAAAGAAAGAAAGTAGATGATTTTATGGATCCAATTATGTTGAATGTTTTTGGTCTTGAAATAAGATGGTATTCCTTTTTATTATTATTAGCCATTGGCGGAGGAATTGTTCTTTTAATTCATGAAGGGAAAAAATACAATTACTCCAAAGATTTTTTATTTAATTTAGCTTTTTGGGTAGTCGTGATAGGTTTTATTTGTGCAAGACTGTATTACGTTATCTTTAATTATAAACATTATTTAAATGACCCATTAAGCATTTTTAAAGTTTGGGAAGGTGGATTAGCTATCCATGGTGGCCTTTTAGGAGGTTTCATAACCTTAGTACTTTATTGTAAAAAATACAACGCTCGAACACTTAAAATCACCGATATGATTACCATCCCTTTAATGCTTGGCCAAGCAATAGGAAGATGGGGCAACTTTTTTAATAGTGAAGCTCATGGAAGTGCGACAACCTTAATAGAACTTCAAAATAAACACATTCCCAATTTCGTTATAGAAGGCATGAGAATCAATGGTGTCTATTACCATCCTACCTTTTTTTACGAATCCTTATGGTGTTTACTAGGTGTCGTCATTCTCTTAATTATTAAGCATTATAAATATTTAAAAGTTGGAGAACTCACTTGTGTTTACATCATGTGGTACAGTGTCGGTCGTTTCTTTATTGAAGCCTTAAGAACCGATTCACTTATGCTGGGAGGATTTAAAGTCGCTCAATTAGTTTCCGTCGCTTTATTTATTATAGGACTATTAGCCTTAATGATTTTAACCCGTAAAAGTAAATTTGAAGATTTATACACCGAATCCAACGGAAACGATATACTATTTTAGTAGGTGATAAAATGTATGATTTAATTATTATTGGTATGGGAATCTCAGGTATCTCCGCCGCCATCTATGCTAAAAATAGCAATCTAAAAGTCTTACTATTAGAAGAAAAAACACCTGGAGGCTTATTAAACAGAATAAATGAAATTAATAATTATCCTGGCTTTAAAAAAATAACAGGTCCAGAATTGTCTTATCAGTTATTTGAAAGCATTGAAGCTTTAAAGATTCCTTATAAAATAGATAAAGTTTTAAAAATTGTTTTAGATAACGAAATAAAAATAGTCAAGACAGAAAAAGAAGAATACAAGACGAAAAACATTATAATAGCAACAGGAAGAAAAAATCGTCTCTTAAATTTAGAAAAGGAACAAGAATTATTAGGTCATGGAATCAGTACATGTGCTTTATGTGACGGAAATCTTTATAAAGAAAAAACAATTGCGGTTGTCGGTGGAGGAAACACCGCTTTAGAAGAAACCCTTTATTTATCAAACTTAGCCAGTAAAATTTATTTAATTCATCGAAGAGATACTTTTAGAGCGGAACAAACACTTATTGAAAAAATTAAACAAAAAGCAAACATTGAAATTTTATACAATTCAGAAGTGACAAAGCTGATAGATGAACAAAATCGTTTAAATAAAATAGAAATCAATCATGAAAAAGAATTATCAGTCAGTGCTTTATTTATCTTTATTGGATTTGTTCCTAACAATGATTTTTTAAGCTCTTTAGATATTTTAAATGAAGAGGGCTATATATTAGTAAATAACAACTATGAAACAAAAATAAAAGGCCTATACGCTGTAGGAGATTGTATAAAAAAAGAGTATTATCAACTCATAACCGCCTCCAATGATGGAGTCGTAGCAAGCATCAATATTATAAAAAATAATAAAAATTAAAAACATATTCTCCATTATTGAATATGTTTCAGATTGTTGACAAAGTGATATATTGAAAAAGAGTATATCGCTTTTTGTTTGC
>CAOKAG010000034.1 GCA_948466395.1 uncultured Mycoplasmatota bacterium | reverse complement strand
CCTCTTATCACATTAAACGTGGCTTCTTCTTTATAAAACGCAAACGTTTTATAAAGAGTAATGGCTCCTACTATAAAAAGAATGCCTAACACCGAAAACAAAATCTTTCGATTTCTTTTTTTATTCTTATCAAAACTTTCTAAATTCTTTTTCTTCTTTTTATAGTCTTCAAACATAAGTAAATCTTTCCCTTCAATCACTTGTATATAGCATATCTACATATACCTTATTATTAATCCAATTATACATAATACCGCATAATATAGCAACACCAAATTAAAGAACCTTTAAATAAAATTAACATAAAAAAAGCAAAAAAAATGTCAAACAAACGTTTAAAATTCATAAAAAAAGCAACCCATGTTATAATATAAAAAAGAGGAGATAATATGATTAAAACATCAAGTTCAATTGATAATAAGATAAATGATTTTTCCCAAGCAACACAGGAAACACTCACACCAATTAATATTCAAGCAAGTGAAAACAATGAAAACAACTTAAACCTTGAAAATACAGAAACGGAATCGGTTCCACTAACCTTAAGCGGAGCGGTAACTTCATTTCCATTAAAAAATGATGAAATCGATTTTTCACGTATTGCCTTTTCGCCTGAAGCGGTTCAAACAAAAAATTTTGTCGACGAAAAGACCATTCCTAAAGAATATTGGAACGAAAATTTGAACTTTCAAATTGGAAGTAACAACTGCATAACCATCTATAATGGCAATACAATTCTCGGTTTTACCGATTCCTTAGGAATCGCCCCCTTAATTAATCAAGAAGTTTTAACCCCCATAAATCCAAACTTAAATGATGTTACTATTCAAAAAGGAAAACATGAAACTTATGGAAATACAACTTATCAATTAACTGAAGAACAACGAAATACAATGTGTGCTGTTATCGAATTAGAATCAAATGGTACTTATGAAGATGCTCTAGGAGTCGCTTCTGTCATTGCCAATCGAATGGAAGACCCTAGATACCAAAAATACAATTACACCACCCCCATTGATGTTGTGGCCCATCCAGGACAATTTGCTGTATGGTCTAAAATAAATTCAAATCGTACGTCAGAAAATCCTGAAGTATTGAAGGCAATCGTTGACTGTTTTCAAAATGGAAAAAGAAATAATGACTATACAGAATTTAAAGCTTCTTCATCCTCAGATTACTCTATAAGTGGAGAACAAAAAATTCAATTGATTCAAGATGGTAATAAATACCACAATCCTGCTATAAGTTTGGATAGAACCACAAAAACAGTTTCAGCGATTGATACAACCATAAACCTCCAATAAATCTTCTAATCTAGTTATTCGCCAAGAAAGAAAAAAAACAAAAACATATAATATCAAAGGTGACATTATATGTTTTTATTATTAAATGCTTTTATTGCAAGTTTAGATGGTTTCATTATTGGTTCCATCTTAAGATTTTCAAATATAAAACTTTCCAAAACCAACTTCTTAGCTATCTTTTTAGGCAATGCAATCATCTATACAATAGCCTTATTCATTTATATAAAATTTAATATGACTTTTATGACAAAAACCATTTCAACACTTCTCTATCTTTTCTTAGCCTTCCATTCCTTAAAAGAAGAAGAATCAACTTATAAAGGTAAACTGACCTTAAAAGATTACTTCCTTCTAACTTTATCGCATTCATTAGATGGAACACTGGTCTCTTTAAATTTTGCCTACTCTTATAATAGATATTACATTGTTTTTATTTTTAGTACATTTGCTGTACTTTTACTATTACTAGGCTACTCTTTTTTAAAAAAAATAAAAAATTCAAACAAAAACAAATACATTTCTTTTTCGCTCTTTTTATTATTAGCCATTATAAACTATTTTCTTTAAGATAAATAGAATAATCTTCTAAAACACGTTGTAAATCCGTTTCAGTTTTCGTTTGACAGACCAATTGCTTAATCTCTTTATTTTTAGGCATTCCTTTTAAATAATATAAAAGATTTGTCCTAATTTCTAATAAAGCAACCTGTTCATTTTTATCATTCTTAAGCATTTCAAAATGCTTTTTCATCATGTCTACCTTTTCTAAATAAGAAATAGTAGAATAACGCCCACTTTCTAAATAATCAAGACACGCTTTAACAAGCCACGGATTACCTAAAAGACCTCTTCCAATCATGACAGCATCACACCCTGTTTCAAGAAGCATTTTTTGAGCCAATTCTGGACTAGTAACATCGCCATTTCCAATAACGGGAATAGATACATTTTTTTTAACTTCACGAATCACATTCCAATCCGCTTGCCCCGAATACCCTTGACTTCTCGTACGAGCATGAACACAAATGGCTTTTGCTCCCGCTTCTTCAATTACTTTAGCAATTTGAACAGCATTAATATTATTTTCATCCCAACCACTTCTAATCTTGACCGTCACAGGAATCTTTACATGTTGAACCACTTCTGAAACAATTTCTTTTACTTTTAAAGGATCTTTTAAAAGGGCACTTCCCGCTTGATTTTTTAAAGCAACTTTAGGAACAGGACACCCCATATTAATATCAATAATATCGGGCTTCATCACTTTTTCAACATACAAAGCGGCTTGAACAAAACTCGTTTTATCGCTTCCAAATATTTGTTGGGCAATTGGGCGTTCCATTTCATCCATTTTGAGCATATCAATGGTTTTTTGCGATTGATAAACCAAAGCCTTATCACTAACCATCTCCGCATAAATTAATCCAACACCCATCTCTTTTACAATTTTTCTAAAACTCGTATTCGAAAAACCAGCCATGGGAGCCATAACAATCTGATTTTTAATCGTTACCTTTCCAATTTTCCATTCCATCTTTACCACCTTCTACAAACATATCAACCACATCTCCTGATTTTAATAAAAAAGCATTAGCCTCATCACGATCAATATGCAATTCAAAAAAACCATTATCACTTATTTTAACAAACGCATTCATCCGTCCAGATTTAGCCGTTTCAATTTCTATATGCACTTTCTGATGATTTTTTAATCCTAAGTCTAGAGCTTTTTCACCATTTATATGAACATGAGGTCTAGAAATAATACAAGCATTTTGTAAAGTAATTGCTCCCTTAGGCCCCAAAAGTGTAATGGTCTCACTTTCTTCTAATGCACCACTATCTCGAACGGGAGGGTCTAATCCCAAAACGTACGCATCACTCCTAGCGACTTCCACTTGATTATACGTTCGAAAAGGACCAACAATTCGAGCTTCTAATAAAGCCTCTTTCTTTCCTTTAATTTTAACAATTTGTTGACTGGCAAACTCTCCTATTTGATTTAAATCCTGTTTTTTAGTTAACTCACAATCAAACAATTGATTAAAAACTTCTTCAGTTAAATGAACATGACGGTTGCTAATGCCCACTTTAATTTTCATTTTATTCTCCTTTATAATCCCACAAACTTAATTTTCCTTTTACCTGTATAGGTTCTATTTTTTTGATATTCTCAAGTTTAAAAGCATAACCTTCCCACTCTTTATGCTTAATCCTACTACTATAAACATATGCATTTTCTGATTCTAATTGTTTTCTAAAATCATCATCAACCAAAATACAATCCGTCAAAGAACATTTTGCGATAATGCATCCTTTTGGATAATCTAAATTTAAGTCTTTATATTTGTCCATCGCCTTTTTATCTATCCCTAATCCCGCATGAATCAATAATTCTCCTCGATAGTTTGTTTTCCAAGTTCGAAACTCATACAGTTTAATGCCTTCAGCAATTAACGTAGCAAAAGGTTGTTTAATCGTAATTACTTTCATCTTTCCTCCACTTAAATAGTATTATAACATAAAATTTGATCCATAATAAATTTAGGAGGAACAGAAATGAAAAATAGAAATTGTGGGGATTGTAAAGATTCCAAACAAGGAAAAGCCTTTATTGATTCTGAAACAGGATTACTTTGTGTCGAAATACTTGAAAAATATGAAAAACCAAAAGGTAAAAAAACCTTAGTGCCTTTTATTTGTACAACTTGTGGGACAGTAAATTGGAAATGTATTGATCCAGACGAAAAAGAATGTTAAAATAAAATAGACTTTTTACTTACATTCTAAATCTTTTAAACAAACTCGAAATATTTTCGGGGTTTTTTGTTTGGCAATAAGGAGGTATAAAATGAGCAAACAAAAATTAAGTCCATCTAATTATAAAAATCTTCAAACTGAACTCTCAAAATGGTATAAAAAAAGAAACCAAGTAATAGAAGAACTTAGGCTTGCCTATGAATTTGGTGATTTAAGAGAAAATTCGGAATTTGATTCAGCCAAAATGGCCGAACATTTACGTAACGAGCAAATTAAAAAATTAGAACACTTATTAAACACTGGAATAATTATTGAAAATCACAAAAAAAAGACTATAGACATAGGTTCTATTGTAACCATAGACTATTTAGATGATTTATCAAAGGAAACTTTTGAAATAGTAACAGCTTTAGAAGTTTCAATTATCAAAAATAAAATTTCACCTTCTTCTCCTATGGGAAAAGCATTAATTGGAAAGAAAAAAGGAGAAATTCTTACGATCGATTCTCCAACTGGGCTTTATAAAATAAAAATCATCGCTATTAATTATCTCTAATAGTCAAAGAATACGATGAATGCTTTTTAATTTCTGACTGTCATCATAACAAACTTCAATCAAATCTAGATCATGAAAAAAACCATCAAACAACACTTCATCATCACTTGCTAACACCAAACGGTCCTCAGCATTATAATCTTTAGGACACCAACTTAGACAAAGACTCATTAACGCAATATTATGCGTAAAAACTAGAATTGATTTTTCTTGTCTTTCTAATAGCATTTTTAAAAAAGAGGTCATTCGTTTATGAACATCTTTTATGGATTCTCCATGATTTAATTTATAGTTAAAATCGTGTTCTTGCATCCCTTTTAAAAAACGATATTCATTACTTCCTAAATCGCCTACAATTCTTTCATTTAAACGTTCATCAACAAAAACGTTTAAATTTTTATCCTCAGCAATATACTTACTGGTCATTAGGGCACTGGTATAACTCGATGAGTAAATCCGTTCTACGGATTCTAAGTCTTTCATTTTTAAAAGTTTCAAAGCACTTAAATCTCCTCGTTTACTTAACATTGTTTTTTCTCTAATTTCATAGAAAGAGATTTCTTGTGGATAAACAACATTTAATGAACTCATTAAATTATTGCTAACAAAATAAATTCTTTTCATTTAAATGACCTTACCTAAAATACCATAAGAAAATAGAAGCATAATGATCCCCGCTAAAACAACCCCTAAAAGAGCAGCCAGTAAGGATTTCTTTTTATCCATATCAAGTAAAGCCGCAATTAAACAACCCATCCATGCCCCTGTTCCAGGCACTGGAATCCCTACAAATAAAAACAATCCTAAATATTTTAAATTTTCAATTTTATCTTTTTTGCTGTGCGCTTTTTCTTCACACCATTTGACCAAACGTCCAAAATGACGCCATTCTCTCATTTTTCTAAAAATAGGATTAATAAACCATAAAATAAAAGGAATGGGAAGAATGTTTCCTAAAAAACAAACCAAAAAACTTTGCCACATAGGAAGATCAAGTAAACTTGCAGCAATGAGTCCACCTCGAAGCTCTAAAATTGGAAACAAAGAAATAATAAATATGACCAAATATTTTCCCATTAAACTTCCTGCAAGACCTGAAAAAAGCCCAACAACAAAATTCGCTACTTTTTCTGTCATATAAAATCACCTCTATATACTTTATTACTTACTTAAGTCTATCATGTCTAGATTAAGATGTAAACTGGATTAATTTATAAAAAAAAGAATTCCATGTTGGAACGCTCTTCTTCTAACTCGCTGCTTTTGATAAATGAATACTTGTTGTTTCTAACTTTTCTCCTCGATAAAAAGAAACACGAATCGTATCACCAACATTATGCTTATAAAGTTGATATTTCAAATACGCTAAACTTTTAATTTCGCTATCGTTAACTTTAACAATCACGTCTCCAGGTTTTAAACCAGCTGCTTCCGCTGGGCTTCCCTTTTCAACAGAATCCACATATACACCACTAGAAACAGGTGCTGTATACCTAGTATCAGACAAATTATACATGCCAACCCCTAAATAAGGTCTTTCAATAGGCTTGCCACTTTCCAATTTTTGAGCATATTCCAAAGCATCTTCAATAGGAATAGCGAATCCCATTCCTTCAATAGTAGCAGACCCCGAAATGCTTCCACCTAGTTTCATTGAAGCAATACCAATCACTTCACCATTTGAATTAGAAACCGGTCCCCCACTATTCCCCGAATTGATTGCTGCATCAGTTTGAATAACACTCATGACCCAATCACTAACAGAACTATTAGACAAGCTTACCTCAACTAAACGATCCTTTCCAGAGACAATGCCCCTTGTAACCGTCCAAGAATAAGCACTACTATCAATTGGCGCACCAACCGCAAAGACAGTATCACCAATTCTTGAGGCCTTACTACTTCCTAACGAAGCAACTTGAATGACATCTTTACTATCAATCATCAAAACCGCTATATCGGCATACTTATCACTACCCACAACTTTCGCTTCAACCCTTTTATCATTAGTAAAAACAACCTTAACGGTCTCCCCCTTTTCAATGACATGATGATTCGTTAACACATAAGCGTGATCATTTTCACTCTTATAAACAAATCCTGTACCTGTTGCATACAACGTATTTTTTTGATACGTTTCAATAGTGACAACCGCATCATAAATTTTTTCAACCGCATCAGCAATTCCCTGTTCATTAACTGTGACATCTTTAATCGTCTTTGTAACATTTTCTGTTACTGTATTCGGATAATACTTCACAAGAGCAAACATAGAAAGTGCTCCGACAAAAAAGACTACAACCAGTACTACACTTCTTTTTAACAAAGTATCCATTCCATTATTTGTATTTTGCATATCAATTTATCCCTTCCATTTCTAAATAATTACTTGGAAAACCCATTCGATCTAAAACTTTGCCAATACTAATACTTTCCAATTTTCCATCTAATTTTTGAATTTCATAATCCATTTCTTTTAACATCATTTTAAAATCTGCTTTTCTTAATAATTGTTTTAAAATAATAATTAAACAAAACAAATCATTTTTACCATAAATATATTCATTATTTAATTTTGGTATCTCTAAATGAGAATGAAAACGCGTATCATTTATTTTTCTTTGTACACGATGATCAAATAATATTTCCTCATGAGCACATAAATTTCTAAAATTAGATAAAATAGGTAAATACATTTCTAACTCATCTGAATCCACTTGAAAAATGTTGGCAATTTCTCTTTGATCATTCGGTTTCAATATAATAAACAATTCTCCAACAATCCCAAAAGAAAGCACCTTCACCGCTATCCATAAAGGAATATAACCATAATTATTTTGATAATGAGCTGTAGCGGTATGACTATCTGCATTCATTCTAATCTGACGTTTCATTTTATTAATTAAATCATTAACTTGTCTCTTCTTTTCAATCTCTCGATTAAAATTATTTGGATTTAAATAATCCGCTTCTTTAATCCCATACGTTCTAGACAAATGATAAGAGATAATACTCTTTAAATTATTTTCTAAAATCAACAAATTTTTAAACAAAATATTACGAATTTGTCGATCAAAATTAAACACACCATAAAATTCTCTAAAATTTGCCCCTAAAACAAAAGTTTTGTCTGTTGGGGATTTCATAAAAAGCATACGGTAGCCATTCAAAAAAAAATAATTTTCGCGAAGTAAAACTTCTTTTGCAAAGAATTCATCATCGATAACCATGCCTTTATCTTTTAAAATGGCTATTTGTTCATCCAATGTTTTGAAAATCTTATTCATCCTATCACCTAAATCAATTAAAATTATATCACAAGGATTAAAACCAGTATATAGTTTTTAAATGAGTTTTATGTTATAATAATGTGAAAGGAAAGTGAACTTTATGCCCTTAATTACCACACACACTTATTTTGCTCAAGACCTTCTTCCTACTCTTCCTAAAACTTTATCTCAAAAACTTCAAGAAAAACAAAACGTATACACTTTATTTGCTCAAGGTTTTGATCCTTTTTTATTTTATGAATTTTTAAAAATGAAACAACAAAATTTACAATATAACTTTCATACCCATCAAACCGACCTTTTTTTCATTAATTTTATTTTAAATATAAAAGAAAGTCAAAACATAAAAAATCCATACTTTCTAGGGGCATTATATGGTCATCTAGCTCATTATGTTCTAGACAGTACCCTTCATCCTTTCATTATTTATCAAACAGGTATTTATCAAAAAGAAAACAAAGAAACCAAAAAATATAAAGGAGAGCACACTCGTTTAGAAATGCAACTAGACGCTTACCTTTACAAACAAAGAAATCAAAAAGAATATAAAAACTTTAAAATTCATCAACTGATTTCCAAAGAACCCTTTCCCATAGCTTTAATTGAACTCTTAAATGCTACTTATGAAAAAACGTTTAATTTAAAAAATTTAGGAAACGCTTATGAAAAAGGCTGTAAAAAAATGTATTATGCTTATAAATTTTTAATTGAAGATGCTTGGGGATTAAAAAAAGGAATGTATTCCTTTTTCGACCTTTTGTGTCCAAAAAGCTCAAATAAATATTCAACATTTAGTAATCACATCACTTATATAAATATAGACTACTTTAACTTAGAGCATAAAATTTGGTTCAATCCTTGGTGTGATAATGAAACCTCGAACGCGTCAATCTTTGACTTATATGAAGAAGCCAAAAAAAGAGCCCTACTTTTATTTAAAGCCACGGATCAATTCTTAAATAATAAAATCGCTCTTGATGACTATAAAAAAATACTAAAAGATGACGATTACACAACAGGAAAATCCTGGACTCTAAAAAAAGAACTCAAACATCTAAAATTTTAAATTTTTAATTGATTCTGCCAACAATTTAGCTAATCTTTTTTGATAATCTTTTTTCTGAAGTAAGTTTCTTTCATAACTATTAGACAAAAAACCGCATTCAATCAACACCCCAGGAACAGTTAACTTACTATACATATAAGTAGAAGAGGGAATTTTTTTCACTTCTCTTTTTGTTTTTAAAGCTTGATTTAAATCAGCCTGTAACTTCAAAGCAATTTCTTTATTTTTTTCGTCCTTATTATTATAAAAAATTTGTGGTCCATAATAACGACTATCTAACAAATAATTCAAATGAATTGAAAAATAATAATCTGCCTGACTTTCATTTATAAGTTTAATCCGATTGTCAAAGTCACTTTTTTTTCTTTGATACGCATTAGGTTGAGATAAATCATAATCACCATAACGTATCATAATCACTTTCGCCCCCATTTTTTTAAGTTCACTTTCCAATTCTTTTCCAATTGCCAAATTAATATCTTTTTCATAAATCTCTTGATACATACTTCCTGGATCTAACCCCCCATGACCAATATCTAAAACAATGGTTTTATTAAAAAGAGGCATAAAAGCAAAAACAAATTCATGAGACAAAAAGAAAACCATTAAAAAAAAGGTAAAAACAACATTTAAATAATATTTTTTCATAGTAAATAATATGTTTTCCCTATGAATTTCTTCCTAATTTATATCTTTCTAACATAAAATTGACACTATTTGACATTTCATTACTTTTTAGCTATACTAAAAAACATTAAAAAAGGAGTTTTTTATGTTTATAACCTATGATGATTTTAAGAATATTGTTCCAAAAGAAACTTCGGAATTCGTAAAAAGAGTTTTACCGTTAATTGACGATTATAAAATAACAAGTGACAAGAGAACAAACAAAACTATAAAAATTAAAAATAATGACAGAGGGGAAGATGCTACTTTAAGAAGAGATAAAGATATCATTCTAGCAATTTTATTACATACTTATTATAAAAATAACCAAACTAATGCTACTTTGCTTACCAAATATGGTTATGATGATACAAAATTGTTATTGAAAGATTCAAAAAAAACAGTAGATGAAAACACTTATTCTAAACTTTTACAATCTTATAAACAATATTTTTGCTTCAACTGTAATTTAGATACCTACCAAACTCTTACGCCAACTAAAATTATTGTTCATTTATTTGAGAATAATTACTGTTCTTTAGATAATAGCTATTTTCTTGATAGTAGCATAGAATCAAAACTTTTTGCTTGTCATTCTAAATTTAGAAACTTTCACATAGAATTACAAGAAATTAATGAAGCCGAACAAAAAAAAATGCAAGAAGATATGATCCTCAATTTCAAAAAAGATTTACCGCCAGAAACAATTGCTTATTTTGAAATGGTTTCTAAAATCCATCAAACTATAGAAGGATTGAGCAAAAACACATTATCCTTTATTCATAACACGGACGATATTATTGCAGCCTCTCTATTTTTAGGCTTTTTAAAAGGACCTACTACCAATATTAGAAATTACTTAAATTACTTAGGAATATATAATGTAAATATAGAAAATATTTTAAATCTAAAATTTTTTGACACAGAAGAAATTGCCAAAAATAAAAATCCTAACTATCAAATTCTTCAAATGTATTATTCAAAATTTAAACAGCCAAAACTAGAAAAAATTGTAGAAAACTTAGGAAACAAAGAACTAATTAATAGTGAAATAATCGAAAAAATCTTTCAAACATTAAATAAGGATATAAGTATTCTAACCAATATAGAAGAAAAGCAAAATGAAATAAGAATAAAATCATTTTTAACTAACCAAACTCCGGAAATGAAAAATTTTCTTGGAAATGTCTTAAAAATTCATTCGCTATTACAAAAACACATAACAAGTACTACCGATTATAATATTGACTTGATTACTAAAAAAGAAGATATCACTCTACTTTCTATTCTCTTTGCTTTATTTAGTGAACCAAAAGAAAACTATTCTCTTTTAGAAAAAAACGGACTATCTTTTATAAACTTAACTTCAATCTGTGAAATCGAGCCAGCTCTAATTCAAAACAAAGACCAAGAAAAACCAAATAAACAAATTTTAGAAGAGGAATACTTACCTGTTTTAGAAAATAAACAAAACTTAACCATAAAAGATATTCTAAAATACTTTTTACCTGAAAATAATCTCTTAGAAAAAATCATGCAAAAATTAAACAAAAATTATTCGATTTTAGAAACAGAAATTACCACTGGAATTGAACGAATTCCTACATTAGAAGAAAGATATTCTTCACTTGCCAATCTAGAAGTTCCCTCTATTGATATTCATAACTCTGAAAGCATTGTTTATTTTGGAAATAATCTAACAGAACATTCCCAATTCATAACTTCTGAAACAAGGAAGTTAGAAGAAAGTCGCAAAATAGATGATTCTTCTAACTTAATCATGGAAATAACCAGTAAATTAAATCCATCTCCATCTAAAAAAAGAAACTTTTTATCAATTAAATCATTCTTGTTACGTAAAAAACAAACACCTTTTTCCTTAAATGAAAATACGGAAAATTTAGAACAAACTATAGATAAAAGTATTAGTATACTTCAAGAAGAATACTTAAAATATAAAAATATTTTAAAATACTTAGGCTTATATCTCGATAAAGTTAACGAACATTTAAAAAAAGTAACAGAAGCAATAGAATTAAAAAAAGCAGAAGATTCACAATCAAATAATCAAAATATTGCTATTTTAATAGAAAACCAAACGGATTTAAATTACTTAGAAGATGCAAAAAATATTTTTGAAACGGCAAATACTTTTACTACAAGTGAAATCATTAGAATTGGTGGAATTATGGTAAATCACTCTTTAAGTTTAAGAGCCTTAACCATCTCAAAACAAGATTTAATTCCTTTAGCCAAAGCCGAACTTACTTTTATAGAGAGTTCAAAAAAAGATGTCCAAGCCATCAATCTCTATGTAAATATTTTAAATTTCTGTCAAAATCTATACAGCCAAAATATCGATGGAATAAAATCCTCTATGGAAATATTTAGACCAAATATGGCTGAAAATACGTTTATTAAAATAGAAAGTGATGTTAATAATTATTTAGTACAACTTCAAAATAATAACGCAGTTGGAAATACAAGAGAATTACTTCCAACAAATACTTTTCCAAAACTCTAGCAAAAATTGAAAATTTAACGTTGCTCTAATGAGCAACATTCAGATTGTTGACAAAGTGATATATTGAAAAAGAGTATATCGCTTTTTGTTTGC